>CAIVQM010000267.1 GCA_903908025.1 uncultured bacterium | reverse complement strand
GGGGCGACGTGTGCGCACTCAACGAACGGGGGACTGCTCTACTCCGGGGTGACGGCCTCGCCACCGCGGGTGCGACGACGCTGCCGGTTGCGACGTGCCTTGTCTTCGGAACTCGGCTCGGTGCGGGCCTCGGACTTCGACTCCGGATTCGGCTCGGTGCGGGCGACGGCCGGGGCCTTCTCCTCGTGCCTCTTCTCCCGCGGCTTGTGCTCGGTCTGCTTGCGGTCACCGTGCTTGTGATCGCCGTGCTTGTGGCTGTCGTGCTTGTGGCGGTCGTCGTGGTCGGGGCGCTTCTTCTTGCCCGTCTCGCCCAGATCCTCGACCTTCTCGGCACCGAGGCCCTCACGGGTGCGTGACGCCTTGGGCAGCGTGCCGCCGGTGCCAGCCGGGATGTTGAGGCCGGTGTAGACGTGGTCGCTGGTCGAGTAGGTCTCGATCGGGTCCTTGAACGGGAGCTTCAGGGCCCGGTCGATCATCTGCCAGCGGGCGACGTCCTCCCAGTCGACGAAGGTCACTGCCGTGCCGGTGTGGCCCGCGCGGCCCGTGCGACCGATGCGGTGCAGGTAGGTCTTCTCGTCGTCGGGGCACTCGTAGTTGATGACGTGGGTGACGTTGTCGACATCGATGCCGCGGGCGGCGACGTCGGTGGCGACGAGAACGTCGACCTTGCCCGTGCGGAACGCGCGCAGAGCCTGCTCACGTGCGCCCTGTCCGAGGTCGCCGTGCACCGTGCCGACGGCGAAGCCGCGCTCGGTGAGGTCGTCGCACACGCGCTGCGCCTTGCGCTTGGTGCGCGTGAAGATCATCGCCAGCTCACGACCGTCGGCCTGCAGGATGCGGCCGAGCAGCTCGACCTTGTCCATCGGGTGGACGCGCCACACATGCTGCTCGATCGCGTCGACCGTGGCGTTCTCGTCGCCCATGTCGGCGGCGCGAAGGTGCATCGGCTGCGTCATGTAGCGGCGGGCGAGGTTGACGATCTGCCCCGGCATCGTTGCCGAGAACAGCATGGTCTGACGCTTCGCCGGGATCATCGCGACGATGCGCTCGACGTCGGGCAGGAAGCCCATGTCGAGCATCTCGTCGGCCTCGTCGAGCACGAGGACCTTCACGTGTGACAGGTCGAGGTCGCGTCGGTTGGCGAGGTCGATGATGCGGCCGGGCGTGCCGACGATGACGTCGATGCCGTTCTGCAGCGCCTCGATCTGTGGCTCGTACGCGCGGCCGCCGTAGATGGCCAGGACGCGGACGCCCTTGATGCGGCCGGCGCGCTGGATGTCGGTGGCGACCTGGAGACCAAGCTCGCGGGTCGGGCATACGACGAGGGCCTGGGGCTTGCCCTGCGCATCGGCGGGCATCTCGGCGTACTCGGGCTTGTCGGGGGTGATCATCCGCTGCAGGAGCGGGATGCCGAAGCCGAGGGTCTTGCCGGTGCCGGTCTTGGCCTGGCCGATGAGGTCGGTGCCCTGCAGAGCCAGCGGGATGCACTGCTCCTGGATGGGGAAGGCGTGGGTGATGCCGTCGGCCTCAAGGGCCTCGGCGATCTGCGGATCGGCGCCCAATTCAACGAAGGTGGGGGCGGAGGTGGGATCCACGGGGGAGGTTTCGGTTGCCGTGTCGGCTGCGTCGTTCACTGTTGCGTTGCTCAGGGGGTGCTCCAGATACTCGATCATCACGCTTGTGATGTTGTGCAAACTCTACCCGCTGGCCGGAAGTAGCCTTTCCTCACCATGACCGAACAGGGACCGCACGCGTCAGCCCTCCAGACCGACCCCGATTACCGGGCGGCGGTCATCGACCTGCTGGCCGTCCTCGCCTATGGGGAGCTGACCGCCTTCGAGCGGCTTGCGGCCGATGCCGCCATGGCGCCGTCGATCGACGACAAGGCGGCGCTGGCGGGGATGGCGACGGCCGAGTACCGCCATTTCCAGGTGCTCCGTGACCGGCTGGCCGAACTGGGCGTCGACCCGCAGGCGGCGATGGCCCCGTTCCGCCGGGCCTACGAGGACTTCCACGAGCAGACTGCCCCGAGTGACTGGCTCGAGGGTCTGGTCAAGGCGTATGTGGGTGACGGCATCGGCATCGACTTCTACCGGGAGATCTCGAACTACGTCGACGAGGACACCCGTGCCCTCGTCGTGAGCGTCTGCGACGACATGGGGCAGTCGGCCTTCATCGTCGACCGCGTGCGCGCGGCGATCGTCGAGGATCCGCGCGTCGGCGGGCGGCTGGCCCTGTGGGGTCGGCGTCTCGTGGGGGAGGCGCTGTCGCAGGCACAACGCGTCGCGGCCGAGCGCGACGCGTTGTCGACTCTCCTGGTGGGCGGAGTCGACCGGCCGGGTACCGACCTCGCTGAGATCGGCCGGATGCTGGCGCGGCTCACCGACAACCATGCGCGCCGGATGTCGGCGCTTGGCCTAGCTGCCTAGTCCGTCGTCGCCACTACCGAAGGGTTCACCATGACTGACGATGCCTTGCCCCTCAGTGCGGCAGACCTGTTCGACGAGCACATGCAGGCCGAGCTCGACGGCGATCTGGATCGCACCATGGCGACCATGTCGGACGAGCCGCACCTGAACCATGTACCGGTTCGCGCTGGCGGGTTCGGCGCCCCGGCGGTGCGGGACTTCTACTCAGACCATCTCGTGGGCAAGTTCTTCCCGCCCGATGTCGAGATCGTGACGCTGTCCCGAACGGTTGGCGCGGATCAGGTCGTCGACGAATTCGTCTTCACGTTCACCCACACGCAGCCCATCGACTGGATGCTCCCGGGGGTGCCGGCCACGGGTCGACGCGTGAGGATCCCGCTGGTCGTCGTCGTCCGTGCCGTCGATGGCAAGGTCGCCCACGAGCACATCTACTGGGATCAGGCGTCGGTGCTGGTGCAGATCGGGCTGCTGGATCCGACCGGCCTGCCGGTCACGGGAGCCGAGCAGGCCGAGCAACTCCTCGACCCGACACTCGCGTATCGGGCGGAGTTCTAGGAGCCGAAGCCGACCCGGCCCTTGGAACTGGCGCCGACCTCGACATAGGCGATCTTCGCTCCCGGCACCATGACGGTGCGGCCGCGCTCGTCGATCAGTGTGAGGGTGCCGCCGGTGGCCAGGGCCGCGTTGACGGCCTCAATGACGCTCTCGGATGTGTCGTTGCTGTCCAGCGAAACTTCGCGGGCGGTGTCCTGAACGCCGATCTTGATCTCCACAGCGAAGTCCTTCCGAGTCCTGGTGCGGGGTCCTGCGTCTTTCAATGGTGTCAGGCTGCGGTTTATTCCGCCTGCGGAGGGTGCGACAGCGGGAAGCCGCTGATGCCGCGCCACGACAGCGAGGCGATCAACTCGGCCGCATCGGCGCGGCTCACCTCGTCGGCCCCGTCGCGCAGCCAGCGCCGCGCAGCGACCTGGACCATGCCCTGCATGCCCGAGGCGAGGAGCAGTGCCTCGGCATTGCTGAGCCCGGTGTCCTCGGCGATAACAGCGGCGCTGAACTGGGCCAGGGCGAGGTCGGCGGCATCGACGCGCTGACGCACGGCGGGCTCGTTGGCCAGGTCGCTCTCGAACACGAGCCGGAAGGCGCCGCCAGGTTCCTCCACGAAGGCGAAGTAGGCATTCACCATGGCGCTGACACGTGTGGCGTTGTCGGTGGTGCCGGTGAGGGCGGTGCGGGCCACGGCCATCAGGTCCTCGATGCTCGCGTCGAGGATCGCGAGGTAGAGGTCGAGCTTGCCGGGGAAGTGCTGGTAGAGGACGGGCTTGGAGACTCCGGCCCGGTCGGCGATCTCGTCCATCGAGGCGGCGTGGAAGCCGGCGGTCGAGAAGACATCGAGGGCGGCCGCGAGGACCTGCTGCCGGCGCTGCTCGCGGGGCAGGCGGGGAGCGCGGGTCCCGTCGGTCGATGTCACCAGATCAGCCTACTCGCCGGTAACAAGGGGAAGGGCCTCTCCCGCGAAGTCCTCGGTCGCGTCGTACGCTGCCTCTGTGACCGCCCCCGCCACCACCTGGCCTCGCGAGGACCGCACTCTGCCGGGCCGCACGATCAGCGTGCGGCGAGCTCCGGGCCTCGAGTCCGGCCTGCCGTCGGCGGTCTACGTGCACGGCCTCGGCGGCTCGTCGTTGAACTGGACCGACCTGATGGCTCGTCTGCAGTCGTATGTCGACGGCTGGGCCCTGGACCTCGGCGGGATGGGCTACTCGCCGCCGCCGCGCGACGGTGACATGTCTCCTGCCGGCCATGCGCGCGCCGCCGCAGAACTGATCGACTCGATCGGCAACGGTCCCGTGCATCTGTTCGGTAACTCGCTCGGCGGTGCCGTCGCCCTCCAACTCGCTGCACGTCGACCGGATCTCGTCCGCAGCCTGACCCTGGTGTCACCCGCTCTGCCGTCGCTGTTCGCGACGAAGTCGAACTTCCACCTTCCCGTGATCGCCGTGCCCGGCATCGGCGAGCGGCTCGTGCCCAAGTACCTGGAGTCCGATCCGGGCGGCCGCGTGCGCGGAACCATCGACGTCACCTTCGCTGATCCGTCGCGCATCTCGTCCGAGCGACTGGCGGAGGCGGTGGCTGAGGTGAAGGAGCGCGACACGCTGCCCTACGCATCCGATGCGTTCCTCGGCAGCCTGCGCGGCCTGCTCAAGACCTACATCGATGTCGGCCCGAACCGGCCGTGGAAGCTCGCCGAGCGCGTGACCTGTCCGACGCTCGTGGTCTACGGGCGCAAGGATCCGCTGGTCGATCCGCGCAGCGCCCATCGGGTCACCAAGCATTTCCGGGATGCGCACGTTGTGGTCCTGCCCGACTGCGGGCACGTGGCGCAGATGGAGCACCCGGAGTTCGTCGCCGCCGCGTGGGAGCGGTTCCTGCGCTGAGTGTGCGTCAGGCGGGTTGGCTCCAGGTCAATCCACTGAAGCGAGCGAAGCCACGGTCGAACGAGATCCAGGTGGCGTTCAGACTCATGGCGCACGCGGCGAGGTAGACGTCGGTGACGTCCGGTCCGATCGGGGAGTGCTGCGCATGGAGGTCGAGGAAGTCCTCCCAATGCGACGGACCTGCATCGCGCACGGACACCTGCGGGTATGCGGTGAGGGCGGCGAGGAATGATGCAGCTGCCGCCGGCGTGAGGGGACGGGTCAGCACTCGCCGGTCGGTGACCAGCCGAAGGAATCCCCAGGCGACGGTAGGCAGGATGGTGACGGGCTCGGACCCGCTGGTCATCGATAGCAGGGTTCGACGGGCAACCTCGTGCTGATCGGACGATGAATTGACGGCGTAGAGCAGGACGTTGACGTCAACGGCCAGCATGGGAAACCGGCTCCGGCAGCATCAGCGGATCGAGAAGCGACGAGGTGTCGTTGGGGTCGATGCCCGGCAGGAACGGACCGCAGTCGAAAGACGGCAGGGTCGAGGGGGCTTCTCCGGGCGCTGACTGATCGCGCAGCAGGAGCCGCAGCGCCTCCTCCATGACCGATCCGACGCTTTGGCCAGCCAGAGCGGCACGAGCCTTGGCCCGGCGGTACAGGGCGTCGTCGACCGAGGGCGGCCTGCTCGCGGGGATCCACCTTGTCGGCGCCGCCGCCGAACATGCCGCTGCCGGCCGCAGCCACGACGGCCGCTGCGACGGCGGTGAGCAGGGCCCCGACGTCGGCGGTCTCCTCGGGTGTGGCCTTTGTGCGCACGAGAGCGAAGGCGCCGGCGGTCTCGTCGAGCATCCTC
>CAIVQM010000266.1 GCA_903908025.1 uncultured bacterium | reverse complement strand
GGATCAAGATCCCCGACGAGGTCCGGGAGATCTTCAAGCTGTGGCGCCCCAGCCCGCTGATCCGCGCCCACCGGCTCGAGCAGTTCCTCGGCACGCCCGCCAAGATCTACTTCAAGTACGAGGGCGTCTCGCCGGCCGGCTCGCACAAGACGAACACCTCCGTGCCGCAGGCGTACTACAACAAGAAGGAAGGCACCACCAAGCTCACCACCGAGACGGGTGCGGGCCAGTGGGGAACGGCACTGTCCTTCGCATGCGCGCTGTACGACATCGACTGCGAGGTGTGGCAGGTAGGTGCGTCGTACGACGCGAAGCCCTACCGCCGCCTGATGATCGAGGCCTTCGGCGGACGTGTCCACCGCTCGCCGTCCGACGTCACGGACATCGGCCGTGCCCTCGCTGCGGATCCGAAGAACTGGTCCGGCTCGCTCGGCATCGCGATCTCCGAGGCCGTCGAGGTCGCGGCGAAGGATCCCAACACGCGGTATGCACTGGGCTCCGTGCTCAACCACGTGCTGCTGCACCAGACGATCATCGGTGAGGAGGCCCTGCTCCAGATGGCGAAGGCGGGCGACACCCCGACGCACATCATCGGCTGCACGGGTGGCGGATCGAACTTCGCCGGCCTGTCCTTCCCGTTCCTCCGCGAGAAGCTCGCCGGGAAGATGAACCCGCAGATTCTCGCGGTCGAGCCCTCTTCGTGCCCGTCGCTCACCAAGGGCGTCTACGCGTACGACTTCGGTGACACCGCGGGCATGACGCCGCTCATGAAGATGCACACCCTCGGGCATGACTTCATCCCCGACCCGATCCACGCGGGTGGCCTGCGGTACCACGGCATGGCGCCGCTGATCTCGCATGTCTACGAGCTCGGGCTGATGGATGCCATCGCGGTTCCCCAGACGGAGTGCTTCGCTGGGGCCGTGCTCTTCGCTCGCACCGAGGGCATCGTGCCGGCGCCGGAGCCCACGCACGCACTGGCGATGGCGATCCGTGAGGCCAAGAAGGCCAAGGAGACGGGCGAGGAGACCGTCATCCTCACCGCCCTCTGCGGTCACGGTCACTTCGACCTGGCGGCCTACGACGCGTACCTCAACGGCTCGATGGTCGACGAGGAGGTCAGCGACGAGCGCTTCGCCGAGGCGCTCGCCACCCTTCCCCAGGTGGTCGGCTAGTCACCGCTGCTCACGATGGCCCCGCGTTCACGGTGAACGCGGGGCCATCGGCATAAGTAGGGTGTGGCTGTGAGTACGCCCACGCCCCGCGCCGCCCTGGCCAAGGGTCTCGTCTTCGTCGGCGGGGCGACCATGATCGGAAACGCTGCGGCGTTCCTCCTGACGATGATCGCGGCGCGCATCCTCACACCGGACGAGTTCGGTGCGCTGGGCGCCCTGCTGGGCATGCTCGTGATCATCTCGACGATCGCCATCGCCACGCAGGCGCTCACGGCCCGCCGGGTTGCGGTCATCACGACCGATGCCGAACGAACCGAGGTTGAGGGTGAGGCAGTTCGCCTCGCCGTCCTCGTCGGGGCCGCCATCTTCGTGGCTGGCCTGCTGCTCGCATGGCCGTTGGGGACGCTGTTCACCATCCCGCCTGTGGCGGTCGCCGCCGGCATCGCGTCGCTCGGGTTCGTGGTCGTCGGCTCCGCGGCCATGGGTATCGCGCAGGGCCGCGAAGAGCACCTGCGCCTGTCATGGTCCTTCCTTGCCAATCAGCTCGGCCGCGCGATCGGTGGCGCCATCGGCGTGCTCGTGCTGCACAGTGTGATCGGCGTCGGGGTTGGCGTGTTCTTCGGCTGCGCCGCCGGTGCCTTCGTGGCCTACCGGATCGCCTGCCCGGGAGCCTGGGGCACGCATGTTTCACGCGGCGTAGCCACGGAGTTCGGCCATGTGGTGCACGCGCTCTTCGTGCTGTTCACCCTCACCAATATCGATGTGCTCCTCGCCCGCCTCTTCCTCGACGGTGATCAGTCGGGCGAGTACTCCGTGGGCGTGCAGCTCGCGAAGATCGCGTTCTTCCTGCCCGGTGCGATCGTGGTGGTCCTGTTCCCGAAGATGACGGCCGGCGGACATCGCCGCGCGGTCTACATCGCGACCGGACTGACCGGTCTGGTCGGACTTGGCATCACGCTATTCAGCTTCCTGTTCGGCGACTTTGTCGTGCGCGTCCTCGGCGGCACGCAGTACACCGAGCTCGGCTCGGAAGTGTGGCTGTTCGCGCTCGAGGGCTCCGCGTTCGCGCTCGTCCAGGTGCTGCTCTACGCACGCCTGGCGACGCAGGACCGTCGAGCGGTGTTCGCCGTGTGGGCGGCGCTCATCGTCCTCGTCACGGTTGTCGTCGGCTGGCGGCACGAGACACTCGCCGAGATCGTCACGACCGTCGTCGCCGTCTCGCTCGTTCTCACCGTGGCCGGCCTGATCATGGACCGCCGCCAGGGACCCAACATCCCGGTGCCGATCGAGTCAGCGGAGTAGATGGGAGGCGTGCGTGTCGCAGGACGGAAACAGTGATGGCACGCCCCGACGTCGCTGGTGGCGCACGCCGCTGATCGTGATCGGGTCCGTTCTCGTCCTGGCTGCCGTGGCGGTCGTGGGTGTCGTCGTGGGACGCGAGACCGCTCCCGGGCCTGACATCGTCGTGACGGCCCTGCCCGTGCTCGAGGAGTCGCCAGCGGCGGAGCCGTTGCCCGTCGCGACCCTGCCCAGCCTCACGGTGTCGACCTCGGTCCAGCCGTCATGGCCGGCTCTCCTCACGGCTGTTGATGGCCTCGACGACACGGCAACGACCGCCAGCGGCTACCGACTCGTGAACGCGGGCATCAGTCCCGGTCAGGTCGCGGGAGTGCTCGGCCCGGTTTTCGGGATCGAGGGGATCCCCGTGGCGGAGGGCGCATCGTGGACGACCGGTGCACTCGACGGACCGCACCTCGTCGTCGCGGATGACTCGCTCGTGACATGGACTTTCGAGGATCCGTCGGCGAGTGCCCGGCCGGCCGTCGGAGCGCCCCTGTCGGCTGAGCGGGCGATCGAGCTCGCGGCGGCCCTGCTCGGCAGCATCGGAGTGGACACCGCATCGGTCGACTGGCAGGTCGATCGGTTCGCCGACCTGACGTCGGTCACCGCGTGGCAGCTCGTGGCGGGCGCGCGCACGCGCCTGTCCTGGGAGGTCGGCTTCGGACCATCGGGGGCCATCGTGCGGGCTGCCGGGTTCTCCGCGGGTCTCGAGGAGGTGCCGGACTACCCCGTGGTCGGCGCGCGGAGTGCCGTCGAACGCTCAGGGCAGCCCGGCTGGTCGGCGATCGGGCCGACGCTCATCTCTGCTGGCGGTCCGGTGGCATCGCCTGCCTCTCCGTCGGCAAGCGCCCGTCCGGACCGTCCGGTGATCTCCGTCGCGGTCACCGAGGTCTCGGTCACCGAGGCCGATCTGGCCCTGGCCCAGTACGGGCAGCCGGACGGCAGCGTCCTGTTCCTGCCCGCCTACGTCCTCACCGGGGCCGATGGTTCCCGCTGGTCGCTGCTGGCCGTCGACGAGCCGTATGTCGAGTTCGTCGACCAGCCGTACCCGACTGCGATCCCAGCAGCGTCCTGACACTACGGTTGTGCCCTCAGGCGAGGTGGCAGAGCGGCCGATTGCAGGCGCCTTGAAAGCGCCCGTGGGGAAACCCACCGGGGGTTCAAATCCCTCCCTCGCCGCGAAGCGGCGTGCTTGGATTTGGGAGGAGCCGCTTGCGGCGACGGTTCCCTCCCTCGCCGCGAAGCGGCGTGCTTGGATTTGGGAGGAGCCGCTTGCGGCGACGGTTCCCTCCCTCGCCGCGTTAGTGGCGTGCTGGAGATGGTGGTGACGATGGCTCGGTACGTCGTGCTCATCGTCATCGACATCGCCATCGTGGTCGGCCTGTCCGTCGCGATTGGTGCGTGGGCACCGCGCTGGCCCGCCGCCTGGCTCAGCCACGACACCTTCCCGCTGGCGCTGGCCCCGTGGGAGACCGCAACGTTCTACCGCCGTCTGGGAGTCCCTCGGCTGGCACGTCGCCTACCGGAACTGGGCAGTACGTTCGGCGGCGCGAGCAAGGCGCAACTTCCGGGCCGTTCGGCGGCCGACCTCGCGCTGTACCTGCGAGAGGTCCGCCGGGCCGAATGGGTGCACTGGCTGTCCATCGTGGCATCACTCCTGCTGTTCGCCTTCAACCCGTGGTGGCTGGCGCTCGCGTTCGTCGTCGGGGTAGGCGTGGGTAATCTCGTCTTCATCAGCGTGCTGCGGAATAATCGGCTTCGACTCGAGCGCATCATCGACCTGAACGGTGGACGAACATGACCACGCAAGCGCAGCAGCGACCCTTCGGCGTGAGTTCGATGGTGGCACCGCTCGGACGCGTCGCCGTTCGGCCGCCGTCACCCCGCGGCGACTACGTGACGGCCCACTGGGCGCAGCCGCTCGACATCGATTTGCTGCAGGAGCAGCATGGGCGCTTCGTGGCGCTGCTGGAGCGACTTGGCTGCTTCGTCGAGATCCTGCCGCCCACCGATGACATGCCGGACTCCTGTTTCGTCTACGACCCGGCGTACGTCGGGCCGACCGGAGTGATCGAGCTGCGCGGTGCGAAGGCCGTGCGTGCGGGCGAGCCGCCGCTGCTCACGGTGCAGCTGGAGGACCTCGGCGTTCCCGTCGCTGGACGTCTCACGGCTCCTGCCGCGGCCGACGGCGGCGACATGTTCTGGCTGGACGACACGACACTGGCCGTCGGCCGCACGTACCGCACCAATCAGGCCGCGCATGACCAGCTGCGGGCGATCCTGGAGCCGATCGGTGTCACGGTCGAGTCCTTCGACATGCCGCATGATCTCGGCCCGGAGTACTGCCTGCACCTGATGTCGGTCGTGTCGCCGGTCCGCGAGAACCTCGCAGTGGTCTACGAGCGACTGGCGCCGGTCGCCCTGCTGCAGGCCCTTGCCGCACGGGGAATCGAGTTGGTGTCGGTGCCCGAGGAGGACTACCTGTCGCTGGGCTGCAATGTGCTCGCGGTTGCCCCCGGGGTGGTCGTCATCGCCGAAGGCAACGACGCCACGTCAGCGCTGCTGCGCGACCACGGAGTCGAGGTGCACACTTACGCGGCAAGCGAGATCAACAAGGGCGAAGGTGGGCCGACCTGCCTCACGCGTCCGATCTTCCGGGGGTAGACCATCAACCTGCGCGAGCGCCTCGAGGTGAGCTACCCGGCCGCCGTGGTTCGGCGCTTCTTCGAGCTGCAGATCCTCGATCGGTCCTTCGGCCTTGCGGCTCAGGCGTTTGTGGCCCTGCTGCCGCTGGTGATCGTCGTCGTCTCGATATTCGTCACCGACAGCGCTGATGCAATGGCCGAATCGCTGGGGAACCGGTTCGGGCTCGATGATGCAGCGCGCACAGCGATCCGTGTCCTCTTCGAGCATCCGGGAGTGGCGGCGATCTCCTGGTTGGCCGTGCTCATCTCGCTGCTGTCGGCGTTCTCGCTGTCCCGCCGGCTGTCCCGCGTCTATGCGGCGATCTTCGAGGTGACGCCCCTTCCTCGCAGCCAGGGCTGGCGTGGGTTGGTATGGGTCGCCCTGCAGTTGGTCATGCTGATCCTGACCTCTGTGCTGCGCGATCTACGCGATGGGAGAGGAGCGGCCGTCGCTGTGGTGGTGGTCATCGGGCTTCTGGTGGTGTGGTTCGCCGTCGACGTTGCGGGCCTGCGACTCCTCGTGCCCACCGTCGCGATCCGTCTGGTGCTCGCATCGGCGGCAGTCGCGAATGCGGGCCGGTTCGGACTTGGCATCTGGGCCTATGCGTACATGCCGAAGTCGCTATCTGCGCAAGCAGCCCAGTACGGTCCGATCGGCGTGACGTTCGCGATCTTCACATACCTGCTGGCCGCCGTTCTGGTCTACCTCGTGGCACCCCTCATCGTGACGACGTGGGTCGCCTGGCGTGCGGAGGCCAAGGCTGGCGAGCTAGGCGTTGAGTGACTCGGTATCGATCACGAATCGGTACTTCACATCGCTGGCGACAACGCGGTCCCACGCCTCGTTGACCTGCTGAACGGCGATCGTCTCGATGTCGCAGCCCAGGCCGTGCGCCCCGCAGAAGTCGAGCATCTCCTGCGTCTGCGGGATGCCGCCGTTGTTGGTGCCGGCCAGACGCCGACGGGCCCCGATCATCGTGAAGGCACTGATATTGATCGGGGTACCGGGCAGGCCCACCGTCACGAGAGTGCCGTCTAGGTCGAGCAGGCGCATGTAGGGATCGAGGTCGGCAACCGAGCTGGCCGTGTTCACGATCAGGTCGAGTGAGTTGCGCGCCGCCTTCATGGCGGACGTGTCGCTGGAGAGGACGAAGTTCGTCGCGCCGAGCCGCTCACCGTCAGCCTGCTTGCCGGGCGAGTGGCTGATGAGGGTGACGTCCGCGCCCATCGCCGCGGCGATCTTCACGCCCATGTGCCCAAGGCCGCCGAGACCCACGATGCCGACGCGCACGCCGGGTCCAGCCTTCCACTCGGCCAGCGGCTGGTAGGTCGTGATGCCGGCGCAGAGCAGGGGTGCCGCAACGTCGAGGCCGAGCGAGTCGGGCAGGTGCAGGACGTAGTTGCTGTCGACGACGATGTGGGTCGAGTAGCCGCCGTAGGTCGGGGTCGCGTTGTCCCTCTCCATGCCGTTGTAGGTCGCGGCTACGTGCCCGGTGCAGTACGACTGCTGGCCCAACTGGCAGGCCTTGCACTCGCGGCACGAGTCGACGTAGCAGCCGACACCAACACGGTCGCCGGGAGCGAAGGAGGTCACGTTGCTGCCGACGCTCGTCACGATGCCGGCGATCTCGTGGCCAGGCACCATCGGGAAGATGGATGTGAACCACTCCTCGCGTGCCTGATGGATGTCGGAGTGGCAGATGCCGGCGTACTTGATATCGATCGCGACGTCGTCCGTCCCGACATCGCGGCGGGAGACCGTGAACGGCACCAGCGGTGCATTGGCGGCGGGGGCGGCGTAGGCGCGGACATCCATCAGGTGCTCCTTGATTCGGGGGTGCTGCCATTGTGTCAGTGACCGCGCACCACCTCGACCGGCCTAACCCCCGGCGAGGGGCCAGGTGTGGGGGTTGAACCGGTCGTTCTCACCCCCACAGCTGGCCACTCGGCAGGCCCTTCGATGGCGGGCGGACGATCAGCTCAGGCTTTGAACAGGTCCTCTAGCACTCCGCGCATCACCGCGCCGCTGACATCCTGGCCGGTCCACAGCCGCACCGCGATGAGGGCCTGGTTGACGAGCATGCCGAGTCCGTCGAGAGTCGGGCAGCCGCGATCGGCTGCCGCGGCGAGGAACAGGGTGCGCGGCGGATTGGCCACGACATCGGCGACAACGGTGGTGGGCTCGACAGTCGTCATGTCCACGTCCGGCATGACGCCATGATTGGGGTGGAAGCCGATCGAGGTGGCATTGATCAGCACGCCCGTGCCGTGCGGAACGTGAAGCTCGGGCGTCCACGGCAGGTAGCGCCCGGCTGCTGGGGTGTTCGTGTCGATCAAGTCGGCGAGTGCCTCGCCTCGCTCGGGCGTCCGGTTGACGATGGTGATGCTCAGTGCTCCGGCCAGTGCGGTCTCGACGGCCATGGCGCGCGCGGCTCCTCCGGCGCCAAGGACGACGACATGCTGGCCGGCGGGATCGGCCACCTTGCGGAGTGATGCGACGAAGCCCTGCCCGTCGGTGTTCTCACCGATGAGCCGGCCATCGCGAATGACGACGGTGTTGACGGCGCCGATGATCGCCGCGGACGGCGCGAGTTCATCGAGGTGCTTGAGGACCTCGACCTTGTGGGGGATGGAGCAGTTGAAGCCGATCCAGCCCATAGCGACCGCGCCGCGGACGGCGCCGGCAAGATTCTCGGCAGGCACTTCGCAGTTGACGTAGCGGCAGTCCATTCCGGCGGCCAGGAAGGCTGCGTCCATGATCGCGACGGTCGGGTTCTGCGCTGCCGACGTAGCGAACGAGCCGGTGAGGGCACTCAGGAAAGTGGGTTCGGACATGCGGTCCTCCGCTGGTCGGGGTCGCAGCCGAGCGTAGTCGGGCCAGTGACATGCGCCGGATGGTGTGCGCCAGTATGGGTACATGACAATTCGCGTGGGTGTCATCGGCACCGGGAATATCGGAACCTCGCATGCGCGGGACCTGGCGACCAGGGTTGCCGGCTCGACCGTCACGGTGCTGTACGACTTCGACGCTGCGCGATCGGGCGCATTGGCAGCGGAGATTGGCGCCATCGCCGTCCCGACCTACGAGGAGTTGATCACGTCCGACCTCGTCGATGCCGTTCTCATCGCCTCACCCGATCAGTTCCACGCGGAGCAGGCCCTGGCGTGTCTGGCGGCCGGGAAGCCGACCCTGTGCGAGAAGCCGCTTGCCCCCGTTGAGGCCGATGCCAAGGCCGTGCTCGATGCCGAGGTGGCGTTGGGGCGCCGGCTGATCATGATGGGATTCATGCGCCGATTCGACCCGGGCTACCTGGAGCTGAAGGGTCAGTTCGGTCCCGACGGGATCGGCGATCCGCTGATTGTCCGCAATTCGCATCGCAACGAGATCGCCCCCTATGGCCTGGACAGCGCCCTCAGCCTCACCAACGCCGCGATCCACGAGATCGACATCAACCGCTGGCTCGTTGACGACGAGTACGAGTGGGTGCAGGTTCTCACCGGGCGTTCCGGACCGCTGACTCCGGCAGGCGAGCACGATCCGCTGTTCGTCCTCATGCAGACCACGTCGGGCACGATCATCGAGATCGAGATGTTCGTGCAGTCGCAGCTCGGCTACGAGGTGACCTGTCACGTGACGGGTGGCCTCGGAGTGTCTGAAATGGGCGACGGCTCGTTCGTCACCACGGCCCGGGCCCGCCATCGCGGGCATGGGCTCCCGGCGCAGTGGCTCGGCCGGTTCCAGGAGGCCTACCGGCTGCAACTGCAGGGCTGGATCACCGCGCTGGCGACGGACGAACCCATGCCGGGAGCGAGCGTCTGGGACGGCTACGTCGGGACCATCGTGGCCAACCGTGCTGGGCAGGCGCTGCGTTCGGGCGAGCGCGTGCCCATCACCCTGCCTCCGCGCCCGGCGCTCTACGCCTGACCTGCGGTAAGGACGGCCAGCGCTCGATCTGCCGCTAGGCGCACTCGGGCAACGTCGTCGCTTCTCAGCTGGGCAACGTCACTCACCAGACTGCCGACCTGGTGCCGAGCGATCACCTTGATGGCCATCTCGCGGACCCGCCATGCCTCGTCGCTGAGCGCCGTCCGAATGTCCTCGGTGGCTGACTCATCCCAGGCCCACAGCAGTCCGCGTGCTCCCCACACGCGCAGCCAGTAGGCATCGGCGCGATCCGGGTCGTCGAGGAATGCGTGGGCCGCGGGACCACCGAGGGCGAGCAGCAGGTCGGG
>CAIVQM010000265.1 GCA_903908025.1 uncultured bacterium | reverse complement strand
TCACGGCGAGTGCCGCCGCACGTGCCCGCACCTCGGGGGTCAGCAGCAGTTCGCGCACCGCGGGGGCCCACAGGCCGTCCTCGGCAAGTTCCAGTGACCGCTGGTCGGCCACGGAGAAGGTACGAATCTCCTCAACCGTGTCGCCCCAGAACTCGATGCGCAGCGGGTGCTCGTCGGTTGGCGGGAACACATCGAGGATGCCGCCGCGCACCGCCACCTGCCCACGCCGTTCGATGAGATCGTTGCGCTCATAGCCCAGGCCGACGAGTTCGTCGACCAGATCGTCGAGCACGACCTCGTCGCCCACGACCAACCGCACGGGCTCCACATCCGCGATGGTCGACACGACGGGCTGGAGGAAGGCGCGCACGGATGTGACCAGAACGTCGATCGGCGGCGTCAGCGGATCGGCGGCATCCGCATGGGCCAGCCGACGCATGATCGCAACTCGACGACCGACCGTGTCGGACGACGGCGACAGCCGCTCGTGCGGCAGCGTCTCCCACGACGGGAACACCGCGACGCTCACCGACGGCAGCAGCCCCGGCAGCGCACTGGCGATGTCCTCGGCCTCGCGCCCGGTAGCGGTCACGACCACGACGGGGCTCGACCCCGTGCGGTGGGCAGCAAGTTGCGCGACCAGCAGAGGATGCAGGGAAGACGGTGCCTCGACCGTGGTCCCCGTCCCTGTTGCTGCGAGGTCGCGGACGGCCTCAAACCCGGCGTCGCCGCCGAGGCAGGTGAGCAGGCCCGAGAGGTTCACGAACGGGCGCGCCTGAGGGCTTCGCGCAGCAGGTCGACGAGTGCCGGATGGCTGACCGTGAGATCGGTGACGTAGGGCGGCATGGCGTTGAAGAGCACCGTGGATCCATCAACATGTGACGGCACGAGCCCGTAGTGGCTCGCCACGCCATAGGGCGCGGCCACATCCCACTCGTAGAAGCCGGTGTCGTGCACATAGGCCTCGGCGCGGCCGGCGATGATCTCGTTGACCTTGGCACCGACGGACCCGACGTCGATGATCTCCACGCCCTGGTCGGTGATGCCCGCCTCGGCCAGCGAGGCGGCGAGCAGCTCGACCGTTGCGGGCAGGGTTGCCGGCGGACGGCTGCGAGAGGCCACGATCCGGATCGGACGATCGGTCGGCAAAGGCGCCGGCGCATCGACGACGTCGAGCACCGAGCGGGTCAGCCCCTGCGCAGGCAGGTCGACGGTGCAGGCCGACAGGATTGCTCCGGCCGGCTCCCACAGCGCGATGTGCACCGCGAAGTCGGCGCGCCCCTGTCCGTACTCGTATGTGCCGTCGAGCGGGTCGACGATCCACAGCCGCTCGGCAGTGAGCCGGGACGCGTTGTCCGCGCCCTCCTCGCTGAGGATCGCGTCGTCGGGGCGCGCTGCTGTGAGCCGCTCCATGATCAGTTCGTGCGAGAGGCGGTCGCCCTGCTTGCGCAGCGAGTTGGCCGCGTCCTTGTCGTCGATCGGGCCGAACGTCGAACGCAGCTCGAGCAGCAGTTGGCCCGCCTCCTGCGCAACATCACGGGACAGCTCGGCATCGGATCGCGTGGGCATCGTCTCTCCTCGTTCGGACGGTCAGGTCGGGCCGGTGTTGAAACGGTTCTGGGTGACGTCGAGGCCGACGGTCATGAGGCACTCGACGGCATCCGCTGAGCGCTGCACGACCTCCGCCAACTCCGCGCGTTCAGCAGACGCGAAGGGCTTGAGCACGTAGTCGGCCGGATCCTGCCGACCCGGGGGCCGACCGATTCCCACGCGCACCCGGTAGAAGTCCCCGGTGCCGAGTGCTTTGCGGATGCTCTTGAGCCCGTTGTGCCCGTTGTCGCCGCCGCCGAGCTTGACGCGGATCGTCGTGAACGGGATGTCCAACTCGTCGTGAACCACGATGAGTCGCTCCGGCTCGACGCCGTAGAACGCCATGATCGCCTTCACCGGGCCACCGCTCTCGTTCATGAACGAGAGCGGCTCGACGAGCACGAGGTGCGTCATCGATCCCGGCATTCCGAACTTGCCCTCCGCCGCGAGCGCATGACCGCGCTTGTGGCGTGCGAGCTTGGCTCCGACTTGATCGGCGAGCAGATCGGTGACGAGGAACCCGACGTTGTGCCGGGTGGCCGCGTACTCCGGACCCGGATTACCGAGCCCGACGACCAGCCACGGGCTGCTGGACAAGGGGGCTGACTACTCCGCGGGCGCTTCGGCTGCTGCCCCGGCGGCCTCAGCGGCTGCCTCGACATCGGCCTCATGCGCAGCGGCGTCGGCGTACTCCTCGGCCTTGTGCTCGGCGTCGGACACAGCGTGCTTGGCGGCTGCGGTTGCGTCCTCGCCACCGGCGACGGCAGCCTCGAGGGCCTGCACGACCGATGCGGCGTCCATGCCGGCCTCCTCGGCTGCGGCGGTCGCGGCCTTGATGGCGTCGGCCATGTCGGAGCGGTCCTGTGCCTCTGCCTTGGTGATGATGACGAGGTCGATGTGTTCGAGATTGCGCTTGACCGGATCGCGCTGGATGTCGCGCGGCTTCACGAGCAGCGTGCCGCCGTCGAACGCGACGGACAGGACGACGCGGGGCCGGCGCAGGGCCAGGTTGAGGTCGTGCTCGGGGAGGGCCACGTGGACCAGCTCGGTGCCCGAGCCGTAGATCACGGCGGGGATGTTGCCCTCACGGCGGATCCGGCGGGCTGCGCCCTTGCCGAAATCGGATCGGGGGACAGCGGTCATGGCAACGGTGGTCACTTCAGGTACTCCTCGGTCATCGTCGGTCACCTCGGCAACGCTGGTAGGCGCCGACCACGTCGATCACGGTGCTTTTCCGGCCACACGGTCAGTGCGGTGGAGCGGCACCCTCGCCGAGGATTGGCAGCAGTCTAACCCCTAGTGCGAGGAAGCCACCGGGGTGGTCGATTCGTCCTCGAACATGCTGGTCACGGAGCCGTCAGTGAAGACCTCGGTGATGGCCTTGGCCAGGATCGGGGCGATCGACAGGACCGTGAGCTTCTCGAACTGCCGATCCTGCGGAATCGGGAGGGTATTGGTCACCACGACCTCGGAGATCCGGGACTCCTGGAGGCGCTCCTTGGCCGGGTCGCTGAGGATCGCGTGGGTCGCCGCGACGATGACGTCGGCTGCCCCGTTGTCGAAAAGGGTCTCGGCTGCCTTCACGATCGTGCCGCCCGTGTCGATCATGTCGTCGACGAGGACGCAGACGCGATCACGAACATCTCCGACGACCTCGAACACCCGAACCTGGTTCGGGATGTCGGGGTCGCGGCGCTTGTGGATGATCGCCAGCGGCGCGCCGAGGATGTCGGTCCAGCGCTCGGCCACGCGCACGCGGCCGGCGTCCGGGGACACCACGGTGATGCGCGAGCGGTCGACCTTCGAGGCCACGTGCTTTGCCAGCAGGGGCATCGCGAAGAGGTGATCGACCGGGCCATCGAAGAAGCCCTGGATCTGCGACGTGTGCAGATCGACCGCCATGAGACGGTCGGCACCGGCCGTCTTGAAGAGGTCGGCGAGGAGGCGGGCGGAGATGGGCTCGCGGCCGCGGTGCTTCTTGTCCTGCCGTGCGTAGCCATAGAAGGGTACGACCACGGTGATGCGCTTGGCAGATGCACGCTTGAGCGCATCGACCATGATCAGCTGCTCCATGATCCACGTGTTGATCGGCGTGGTGTGGCTCTGCAACACGAACGCATCGCAGCCGCGCACCGACTCCTGGAAGCGCACGAAGATCTCGCCGTTCGCGAAGTCATAGGCCAGCGTCGGTGACAGCGGAACCCCCAGGTTCTCAGCGACCTCCTGCGCGAGCTCGGGGTACGAGCGACCGGCAAGCAGCACGAGGCGCTTCTGATTGGGAACCAACATCTGTGTCACCGGGGGGCTCCTACGCTGGTTGGGACGGACTGTCGGTGGCTGAATCCTGCACGGCTCGCTCGGCGGCCTCGGCGGCGGGTGATCCCGGCCGACGACGCTGGACCCAGCCGTCGATGTTGCGCTGACGCGAGCGGCCCACGGCCATCGCCCCAGGTGGAACATCGTCGGTGATGACCGATCCCGCGGCGGTGTACGCACCGTCGCCGACGGTCACTGGCGCGACGAGCATCGTGTCGCTGCCGATCCGCACGTGGTCCCCCACCACGGTGCGGTGCTTCGCGACACCGTCGTAGTTAACGACGATGGTTGCGGCACCGATGTTCGTGCCTGTGCCGACCTCGGCATCGCCCACGTACGACAGGTGCGGGACCTTCGCGAAGTCGCCGATCGTGGAGTTCTTGATCTCGACGTAGGCGCCAGCACGCGTGCCCTGGCCGAGCACCGTGCCGGGTCGCAGGAAAGTGAACGGGCCAACGCGCGCATCGTCGCCGATCACCGCGAGTTCGGCCCACGTGTGGATGACCTCCGCGCCGGCGCCGACCTCACAGGAGACCAGCGTGGTGCCGGGACCGACGATCGCGCCGGAGGCGACCGAGGTGGGCCCGCGCAGCGTGACCTGGGGTCGGATGATGACATCGGGCTCGAGCTCGACGTCGACATCGAGCCACGTGGATGCGGGATCGAGGATCGAGACACCCGCGCGCATCCAGTGGGCGTTGATCCGGTCACGGAGGATGGCGGCCGCCTGGGCCAACTGCACGCGGTCGTTGACGCCGAGGATCTCATCGGAGTCGTCGCAGACACTCGCTGCGACGTGGTCGCCACTCGACCGCATGAGGCCGATCACGTCGGTGAGGTACTCCTCGCCCTGCGCGTTGTCCGTGTCTAGGCGCGTCAAGGAGTCGGCGAGCCGGGCGCCGTCGAAGGCATACATGCCCGAGTTGATCTCGTTGATCGACCGCTGTTCGTCTGTGGCGTCCTTGTCCTCGACGATCGCCGTGACGGAACCGTCGTCGGCGCGCACGATGCGGCCGTAGCCGGACGGATCCGTGAGGCGGGCCGTCAGCACGGTGGCCTGCGCGCTGGTGGACTCATGCTCGAGGAGCAGGCCGACCAGCGTGCGGCCGGTGAGCAGCGGCGTATCGCCCGTCAGGACGACGATGGGCCCGTCGACGACCGGGATCCCGCGCTCGGCGAGATCGGCCAGTGCGATGCCGACGGCGTGCCCCGTGCCGTTCTGCTCGGCCTGGACGACCGTGATGGCCCAGGGCGCGACTTCCTCGATGTGGGCACAGACCGCGTCGCGGCCGTGGCCGACGACGACGACCAGGTGATGGGGCTCCAGGGTCGAGGCGGCCTCGATCACATGGCCGAGCAGCGTGCGTCCGGCAACGGGGTGCAGCACCTTGGGGGTAGCGGACTTCATCCGCTTGCCCTCGCCAGCCGCGAGGATCACGACGACGGACGGACGTGTGGTCACATCGGATCCTCAGTCGAATCGGGCAGGAAGTCGTCCTGCTGCGGCCGGGGAAGGCATGTTCACCCTATCGACCGCCACATCGGCGAGTCCACGGAGTGCTGCTCCGCTCACCCCGCGTAGGCACCCGGTGCCGACCGAGCACCGCGCGGCGCCCCTGATCGGTCGCGGGGCACGCTGTTCGTCGTCGGCCCGGCCGGGGTGCCAGCTGGTGCGTCGGACCAGCTGAAGGCAGGGATCGCGGCAGTCCGGGTAGCCAGGGCGGCAGCCGACGACGGCGTCAGCGCGTAGTTGCCCGCGGCGGGACCGGCCAGGTCGGGTCGCACGGTGTTGACGGCGTTGTCGGCGCGGTACTGATCCTCGTTGCACGTGGGGTTCGAGTCGCGGCAGCCGGCGTCCTCTCCGCCCAGCCCGCTGGCGTGATCCGCCGGGCCATCCCAGATGACGTTGCCGACGATGCGCAGGTCATCGTCGAATCGCGTAGGCGCCGCGACGTTCGAGCCGTTCTGCGACGCGCCGGAGTACGGAGCCGCGACCGCGATCTGCATCCACGCGCTCGCCATACCCGATGGGTTGAGGATGACGTTGTCGTAGACGAACACGTGCCGGTTCGGGATGCGCACGTAGTTCTCACCGTCGTCGACACGCGTCGTGCCCCAGCCGCCGCGGGCTAAATAGGCGGCGCAACGGTCGCGGCCCTCGTCGCCCGGGACACCGTCGCACGATCGATGCCCGGCAACGAACTCGAGCAGGTGGTCGCGCGTTCCGATCCGGTACATCGTGTTGTAGGCGATCAGCACGTTGTAGCCGCCGTTGACCCCGAAGCCCGCGCCCTCGGCGTCGTGCACGACGTTGTTCGTGATGGTGATGCCGTATGCCTCGTACTGCAGCCACGGCACCGACATGAACTGGAAGCCCGTCCCCTGCCCGGCTGTGAAGCCACCCGTGCCGCAGTCATAGAACTCGTTGCCCGACACGCGCAGGTAGGCGGAGCCGCCCTTGGCGTAGGCGCACCAGTCGCCTGCATCGTGGATCCGGTTCGACAGCATCGCGCCGTGCTGCACTGCCACGAAGTCGACCGCGTTGTCCGATGCTCCAGAGATGTCATTCGACTCGAGGAACACATACTGCGACTGATTGATCTTGACGAGGTCGCCGATCTCACCGCTCTCGCGCGGGGCGCCCCGCACGGTGTTGCCGCGCAGCAGGAAGTGGTCGCACTTCTCGCAGTGCACGGCATCGCCGAGGCGCGAGGAGAACGTGAGCCCGACGAAGTACAGGTAGCGGGTATCGAAGATGTTCACGGCTGGCAACGTGACCGAGCCGGCTCCGTCAGCCGACTGGATGAGGATCGGGAATCGGGCCGTGCCGTAGCGCGACTCGAAGTAGTTCGGCACTGCCGTCGGCGCGAGCGAGCCGCGCGTGATCATGATCCGGTAGCCCGTGCGGGTCAGGGTCTTGCCCTGCGGAATCCGCTGCCACGCAGCATCGAGCGTCCGCAACGCCTGGCTGCGCGATGCACCGCTGCGGCCGTCGCTCCCCGCCCGTGGGTCGACCCAGATCGTCTTCAGCACCGGACGCCCGATCGCATACGGAGAGTCGACGGGCGGCAGGGCCGATGGGGCAGCCGCAGCGGGCGAGGCAGCGGGCAGGCAGGACAGCGCGAGAACGACGAAGGTACTGACGGCGACGGCTAGCCGCCACCGTTTTACAGCGCCACGATCCATGGGCACCCCCTTGCTGACCGTAGTGCCCGGGCGATGGGCGCCGCCGCATTCAGCGCGGCTTCCCGCCTGATCTGGATTTACGCTGATTCAGGGTCCCACCGACCCGTGTGGACTCCACCAGGCTGCAAAGCAGCCTGAACCGTGCGGTCACACAGGGAGTGCCCCCATGACACGGATTCCAGTCAGGCTGTGCGCGTTCGCAGCTGCCGTAGCGATGGTCGCGGCAGGATGCAGCGGCGGTACTGAAGCAACGAGCACATCCACCGGCTCAACTCCACCGGCAGCCTCCGCTGCCCCAGCTGCCACGCCCATGGACACCGAATGGACGTATCAGCCACGAATAGCCACTCCGCTGACTGCCACCGCGGGCAGCACAGAGGTCACCCTTGGCGGGCTCGACAAGTACGGGATCGAGGTGACGATCCCGGCAGGGGCGTTTGCGGAACCCACCGTCGTCACTCTGGCCGATCCCACCGACGCGGTGACCTACGCCGGCAGTGAGATGTCCGGCTTCGGGACTCCGTTCGATCTCTCCGTCGGCGACGGGTCACCGGTACGCCTGCAGCAGCCGGTGACCGTGCGAATGACGTTTGATCCGACAACGCTCGGTGATGACTTCGAGTACTCCTCGCTTCGCTTCGGCTACCTGAACGGCAACCAGTGGGCGTACGTGGTGCCCGAGGTAGACGCCGAGACCAACGTCATGTCCTTCACGACTAGTCACCTCAGCCTGTTCGGACAGGTCAAGGCCACGACGGACGAGCAGGTCAAGCAGTACGTGACGAACACGGCCGTCGCCGCCTATGCCGGCAAGAAGGCGGGCGAGCTGACCGACAAGGCAGTGGAGAAGCTGATCGACGCCACCTTGGCCAAGCTCAAGATCACCGATGAGACGACCAGGGGCAAGGTGATCAACAGCATCCTGAAGGACGACGAGTACGGGGACATGCTGAAGGGCATTGCGCAGGGCGACCCATCGACCTTCAATCAGGGCTTCAACGTGCTGATCGGCAAGAAGATCGCTGAGTCAGTGCCCGCATCGAAGCTGAGCGCTGCGCTCAAGGGCATCACCACGGACTTCGGCGTCGAGACGGTGCAGAAGGCTGCGCAGGCCGCCGGCTACTTGGCTGAGGGACAGGTAGCGGCCGCCGCCAAGATCCTCGGTGAGCATCTGGCCGACCAGTTCCTGCTGACGCATGTCGCCAAGGCCGCGGTTGCCACGGTCGAGGGACAGATCTCGTCATGGAAGAACGCTGAGGTCGAAGCGGCCTATCAGGCGTTCAAGAACGGGGCCAGCAGCACGGTCCCCTGGTGGGGCTACCAGGTGGAAAAGGGTAACTTCGAGAACGTCTGGAGCCAGATGGGCGGAGTCGCACGGCAGTTGGAGATCGAGGCGATCCGGGCGCAGGAGAAGGTTCGCAAGGACGCCGGCATGCCGCCGCTCACCACGGCCGAACAGGACAAGCTTCGCGCGGCCGTGCAGATCGATCTGGAACAGCAGTTCAAGGATCGGGTCACAGCCGATGCGGAGATCGCCAAGAACGCCGCCGAGCTCGCCCTGGTGATGAAGATGTACAAGGACGCCGGCTTCCTGGAGAAGGGTGACTGGGGCTACGACAAGGGGATCGAACTCCCGCAGCGGCTCGACATCCTCGCCCACTTCAAGGACAAGTTGCTCGCCGATACCGGCAGGTCTGCCGTCTTCGACGGAACCGGCCACAGCGTCGACGGCATCTCCATCCAGGAGCTGAAGACGATGGCCATGGCGTGGTTCAGCGCAGCGAACCCGACCGAGGCGAAGAAGCGTTATGCCGAGTTCCTGCAGCAGACCTACGGGATCAGCATGGCGCCACCACCGGAGGCGCTGAACGGAACATGGTCGTCCTCCGCGATGACGATCACCGACTTCGATCTGGGGCCCGCCCCGACCGGCAAGCCCGGCGACGCCAACGAAGTTGCCGGCTGCGATCTGAACGATCCCAAGATTCGCCAGCAGATGACGGAGAGCCTGCAGAAGCAGAAGGGCAAGAAGACCAAGGCCACCATGTCCCTCAAGCTCGGCAACGACGGCAAGGGCGCCTTGGTCATAGTCGATGCCAACGGCAACAAGACCTCGCTGCCTGCAACGTACGAGAACGGGATGCTCACGGCCACGAAGTCCGACAAGGGCGTGAGCTACACCTACGAGGGATCCGTCAGCGGCGAGGGCAAGAACATCGCACTCGACGGCTCCTTCAAGATCGGCCTCGGCGCCAAGGGTGCCTACATCGGTGGCGACTGGTCCGGCGCGAAGTAGTCGCAATGGACCCGGTCCTCATCGACACCGAACTGCTCGGGCAGCCCCTGTTGATCGAGTCGTATGCGTTCTTCATGGGGATGGCCGTGGTCACGGCCATCCTCGTGAGTTGGTTCGTCCTGGCGCGACTACGTCTACCGGTCACCCGGGGACTCGGTGTCCTCGCCCTGATGCTCGTGTCGATCCCCGTCGGTGCCCGGCTGCTGAATATCGCCAGCAAGCCGCACTACTACCTCGAGCACCCTGACCTGTTCGTGACTCGTGAGCTCGTCGGGTTCTCGCTGATGGGCGGCCTACTGCTCGCGATCCCCGTCGGCATCCTGGCCAGTCGGCGAGCGGGAATCGACCCGTGGCGGCTGGCCGACGCCGTGACCCCGGGCCTGTTCATCGGGCTGGCGGTCATGCGGGTCGGCTGCTTCCTGGCCGGCTGCTGCTTCGGAGTGGAGAGCACGCTCCCCTGGGCGGTGGAGTTCCCCTACGGCAGCCCGGCGCAGCAGAACAGTCTGCAGGGGGAGCAGACGGGAACGTTCGGCCTTTTCGATTTCGTCACGACGCCGACCGTCCACCCGACGCAGGTCTATGAACTCGTTGCATCACTCGGGGCCGCCGCGCTCGCCGGGTACCTCCTGTATCGGCGCCTGCGCCCCGGCGTGGCGTTCCTGTCCGCAACAATCGTGCTCTGCCTGGCTCGGCTGGCCAACCACTTCCTCCGGGTGCCGTCACCTACGGACGAGATCCCCTTTTTGGCCTACCCGATCCTCTACGTCGTGCTGGCCGTCACCGCCGCCATACTGCTGAGCTCCCGGGGATGGAATCGAACCATCGTTGACGGATTCAAAGTCCGCTGTCCTGCCGTTAGACGACCCGGGACCGACCGGTGGGCGGACGGCAGGAGAACTGTAGACGCGTCAGCAGGACTCGCCGTGGACAGCCGGCGGAAGGGTTGACTTCCGAACCTACGGAAGCGTAACCTACGGAAGCGTAGGTACGCTCGAATGGGCCGCCCGCAGCGAAGGAGCACCATGACGGCATCCCCCGAGGCCCTGTCCACCGAGTCGCCCGCAAACGACCCGCTGCAGCCGAACAGCATGGGGATGCGCATCACGATTGGCTTCTTCATCGTTATCCCCCTGATCGCCGTACTGCTGGCGATCCCGGTTGCCTGGGGTGGCTTCCTCGGTTGGACCGACATCATCCTGATGTTCGTGATGTGGACCATCACGGCCGCGGGCATCACCGTCGGCTACCACCGCTTCTTCACGCACGGCTCGTTCAAGGCCAACCGCGCGGTCAAGATCGCGCTGGCCATCGCCGGGTCTCTGGCGCTCGAGGGATCGCTGGACCAGTGGGTTGCCGACCACCGCAAGCACCACAAGTTCTCCGACGAGATCGGCGACCCGCATTCCCCGTGGCGCTTCGGCACGACGAAGCGCGCGATTGCGAAGGGCCTCTACTACGCGCACGTCGGCTGGTTCTTCGACCCACAGAACACCTCCATTGCGAAGTACGCCCCGGACATTGCGGCCGACAAGGATCTGCGTCGCATCTCGCGCTACTTCCCCCTCGCCATCACCACCACCCTGCTGCTGCCCGCGCTGCTCGGCGGGCTCATCACGTGGTCGTGGATCGGCGCACTGACGGCGTTCTTCTGGGCCGGCATCATCCGCGTCGCGCTCGTCCACCACGTCACGTGGTCCATCAACTCGATCTGCCATGTTTTCGGCACGCGCCCGTTCAACAGCCGCGACAAGTCGAGCAACGTCGCATGGCTGGCCATCCCGTCATTCGGCGAGTCCTGGCACAACCTGCACCACGTCGACCAGACCAGCGCACGCCATGGCGTGCTGCGCGGGCAGATCGACCTGAGTGCGGAGATCATCCGCGGGCTCGAGAAGCTCGGCTGGGCCCGCGATGTCCGTTGGCCCAAGCCGGAGCGCATCGCCGCCAAGCTCAAGGACCCGGCCATGCGCCGACGCGTGCCCGGGTTGCATGCCTCCGCACCGACCTCCTGAGAGAGTGCTCACCATGGATCCTGAGTTCGACGACGCCGATGACGACACCGTCGCCACCGTGACCCCACTGCCGACCGCCACGCTGCGCACCGACCCGCGTCGCACCGCACGCGTCGAGCGCGTGCGCATGAGCGGCCAGCAGCGGCGCGAGCAGCTGCTCAACGTCGGACGCAAGCTGTTCGCGGAGAAGGGCTTCGAGGCGGTCAGCGTCGAGGAGATCGCCGCCAAGGCAGGCGTCTCCAAGCCCGTCGTCTACGAGCACTTCGGGGGCAAGGAGGGCCTGTACGCTGTCCTCGTCGATCGCGAGATGACCTACCTGCTGGCCTCCATCGCCGATGCACTTGGTGACGCCAATGAGCCTGGCACCCCGCACGCAAATGCCCGCACCCTGCTCGAGCGGGCAGGTATGGCCCTGTTCGACTACATCGACCGCTACCCCGATGGCTTCCGCATCCTCGTGCGCGATACCCCCGCGGTCCGCGATCCCGAGGCCCAGTCGGAGACTCGCGGCGGCACGTTCGCCGGCCTGCTCGTCGACGTCGCGGCCCGGGTCGACGACCTGCTCGCCACCCAGTTCCGGGCGCACAAGCTGAACCCGAAGTGGGCGCCGCTGTACTCGCAGATGCTCATCGGGATGGTCGCCCAGACCGGCCAGTGGTGGCTCGACGTGCGCAAGCCGAAGAAGGAGGAGGTCGTGGCCCACCTGGTCAACCTCGCCTGGAACGGGCTCCACAACCTTGAGGCCAAGCCACCCGCCGTCGTGAGCCGCAAGGGCTGATCTTGTAGGTAATGGTAACTTGAGTTATCATAACTCCAGTTACCATTACTTCCGGAGGTGCCGTGCTTCTCCCACGCCCCGAGCACCTGTTCGATCGCGAGCAGGAGTGGTCGGACCTGTCAGAACTCGCTACCGACTCCCGGCCGGGAGTGCATCTGGGGATCGTGTCCGGCCGACGCCGGCAGGGCAAGACCTTCCTGCTGAGGGCCCTCACCTCGGCTGCCGGCGGCCTGTACCACCAGGCTCAGGAGCTCGAGCGCAACCAGTCGCTTGCTCGATTCGCGGCCGATGTCGCCCGCACCATGCACCTGCCCGCCGGCTCACTGCACTTCGACGACTGGGACATCGCCCTGCGCACCGCGCTCGGCTACCCGGCCCGCGGAGACGACGCGACGTCGGTGACAGGCGGGCCCGCAGTCCTCATCCTCGACGAGCTGCCCTACCTGCTCGCGAACTCCCCGGAGATCCCCAGCGTGCTGCAGGAGATCATCGACGAGGCGGCCTCGCGGCGCCTTCCACCTCGATGCGTGATCGTGTGCGGCTCCGCGCTGTCGGTGATGACCGAACTGCTGTCCGGCGCCAAGCCCCTCCACGGTCGCGCACAACTCAGCATGATGATCCGCCCGTTCGGCTTCCGTGAGGCAGCCCGGTACTGGGGGATCATCGATCCAACTGTTGCGTTCCACGTCGATGCCGTCCTGGGGGGCACGGCGGGGTACCGCTCGCTGATCGAGCAGGAGCCGCCCGTGACGATGCGCGGATTCAGCACGTGGCTGGCCCGATCGGCTCTCAACCCGGCGCATGCGCTGTTCAATGAGAAGGACTACCTGCTGCGCGAGGATCCGCGCATCACCGACAAGCAGCTGTACAACTCAATCTTGGCCGCAGTGGCCAGCGGTGCTCATACGCGTTCGCAGATCGGCGCCGTGGTGGCCCGCGACAGCAATCGACTGCGGCATCCACTCGACGTTCTCATCACGGCGGGATTCATTGATCGCTCGCAGGACGCCCTGACACAGAAGCGTGCGGTCTACACAATCGCTGACCCCATCGTGCGGTTCAGCGAAGTGGTGATCCAACCGTTCGACGTCCTCCTGGAGCAGCGGGATGTCGATACGGCGTGGGAAGCTGCACAGCCGGACTTCCGCTCGAGAGTCCTCGGTCCGCATTTCGAGAAGCTGTGTCGCGACTGGACGGGCAGCACGCCCGATGCCTGGCAGCAGGCGGTTGGCGTGGTCGGCTCGGCGGTCGTGAACGACGCCGCCAGCCGATCGCAGCATGAACTCGATGTGGTGGCACTGCACCGCGGTGATCGTGCGGGTCAGGCGGGCGCACGAGTGGTCGTCCTCGGGGAGGCCAAGTCCGGAGAGCGGCCGCGGACGATTCGCGACCTCGAACGCCTCCGGCGCATTCAGGGAGTCCTCGCCGCTCGAGGGGTCGACGTAGCTGAGGCCGTTCTGGTCGTGTTCGGTCGCGGCGGGTTCGACGACGAACTCCGCGCCGCGCAGGCAACGGACCCGATGGTGCGCCTCACCGGCCTCGCCGACCTCTACAGCTGATCCTGCCCCCGAGCACCACCGGGATTCCCCCGGCGAAAGTATCTTGACATCAAGATTCTTGACGTAGCATGGGCACATGCCCGCCGACCTGAACCCGATCGACGATGTCGACCGGATCACCGCGGCCTGGCAGCGTGAGCGACCCGACCTCGACGTGACCCCCCTGCAGGTGCTGTCCCGGGTGAGCCGGCTCGCCCGCCACCTCGACCTGGCCCGCCGTGAGGCATTCGCCGCCCACGACCTGGACACCTGGGAGTTCGACGTGCTGGCGGCCCTGCGCCGGGCCGGGGCACCGTATGCGCTCTCCCCCGGCCAGCTCGGCACCGAGACCCTGGTGACCAGCGGCACCATGACCAACCGCATCGACCGACTCGAGGAGCGCGGCCTCGTGCGTCGCGAGCCCGATCCGTCCGACCGCCGCGGAGTCAGCGTGGTGCTCACCGACACCGGCCGCAGTGCCGTCGACAGTGCGTTGTTCGACCTGGTGGCCCGTGAGCATGAGGTGCTCTCCGAACTGTCACCCGAGAGCCAGCGCGAACTGGCGGCGCTGCTGCGCACCCTGGTGCGCGGCTTCAGCGACTGAAGTACCGCTCGATGCCGGCGTAGAGCCATTCGGCGTACTGCTTCTGTCCAGCGGACGAGCTCATCCGTCGCGCCTCCTCGGCATTGCGCATGTTGCCGACCTCGATCGTCACCGTCGGCACATTGCTGACATTGAGCGACGTGGTGTCGCGGGAGACCATCAGCTGGCCGCCTATGTAGTTCGACGGCGGCGCTCCTGCAGCCTTCATGCCCGCGATCATCGACTTCGCCAGCCGCCGGTCCTTCTTCACGACATCGTCGGTCCAGCCCTTGATGAGCGAAGGCGTGATCGCGAAGAAGCCCTTGCTGCCCGAGGACGCGCCGTCGGCGTGAATGCTCACCATCGCGTCGGCGCCGATCCGGTTGGCCATCTTGGCGCGATCCCACACGCATGGACCCCAGCTGTCGCGGGAGTTGTCCGCGCGCGTCATCTGGACCTCCGCACCGGCCTTCTCCAGCAGCGCCTTGAGTCGCGTGCCGACTTTCCACGTGAAGGTCGACTCGGGATAGCCGGCGTTCGTCGCCGTGCCAGTGGTGTTGCAGCCCTTGGTGATCGCACCATTGAAGAACGTCTGCGCCATCTGCTTGGCGAAGCGCGGATTGGAGTTGCCGAGCTGATGGCCGGGGTCGACGAGGATCAGCTTCCCGGCAAGGGGCTTGTCATTGGCGGCGGGCGTATGTGCAGCGGCCGGGCCGGCGAATGCCAGCAGGGCAACACCCGTCGCAGCGACGAGTGCGATCGCTCGTCTCACAGGACGGCCAGCATCCGATGGTTGCCCAGGGTGTTGGGCTTCACCCGCTCGAGGCCGAGGAACTCCGCGACACCTTCGTCATAGGACTGCAGCAGGGCTTCGTAGACGTCGTGGTCGATCGGGGTGTCGTCGATCTCGACGAATCCGTGCCGGCCGAAGAACTCGACCCGAAATGTCAGGCAGAAAACCCGCTTCACGCCGACCTCGCGCGCGCGGTTCATCAGCGCAACGAGCAGCACGGAGCCGAAGCCCTGGCCAACATGCTCCTGATCGACCGCGACCGTGCGGACCTCGGCGAGGTCCTCCCACATCACATGCAGCGCGCCGCAACCGATCACCTGACCGTCGAGCTCGGCGACGAGGAACTCCGGCACCGCCTCGAACAGGGTGACCGTGGCCTTCGACAGCAACCTGCCGTCGGGTGAGTAGATATCGACCAAGTCGCGGATCGCCCGCACGTCGGCCGTGCGTGCCGGCCGGATGATCACGCGGTCAACGGCCCCGCTCACTGCCGCTGCTCCGGCTTCACGAGCGGGAACAGGATTGTCTCGCGAATGCCCTGACCCGTCAGGAGCATCAGCACGCGATCGATGCCGACCCCGACACCGCCCATCGGCGGCATGCCGTGCTCCATCGCCCGCAGGAAGTCCTCGTCGAGGTGCATCGCCTCGACGTCGCCCCGATCGGCGAGGCCCGCCTGCTCGATCAGCCGCTCACGCTGGATGACGGGGTCGATGAGCTCGGAGTAGCCCGTGCCCGTCTCCGCTCCGTTGACGTAGAGGTCCCACTTCTCGACGACACCGGGCTTGGTCCGATGGCCGCGCACGAGCGGCGACGTGTCGACGGGGTAGTCCATGACGAAGGTCGGACCGGTGAAGCCGGCGATCACGTGGTGCTCGAAGAGCTCCTCGACGAGCTTGCCGTTCACTGCCGTGGGGGCCACGTCGACGCCGTCGCGCTCGCACAGTTCCAGCAGTCGGCTGCGCTCGGTTGCGGGGGTGATCGTCTCGCCGATCGCCTCGGACAGCGACTCGTAGAGACCGACCTGCGGCCACACACCTGACAGGTCGAGTTCGGTGCCGTCGGGGTGCGTGATGCTCAGCGTGCCGCACGCTGCGAGCGCCGCCTCCTGGATGAGCTCGCGCGTGAGGGTCGCGACCTCCTGGTAGTCGGCATACGCCTGGTAGAACTCGAGCATCGTGAACTCCGGCGAGTGCGTGCGGTCGGCGCCCTCGTTGCGGAAATTGCGGTTGACCTCGAACACCCGCTCGAGCCCACCAGCGACAGCGCGCTTGAGGAACAGCTCGGGAGCGATGCGCAGGAAAACGTCGATGTCGAAGGCATTTGAGTGCGTGACAAACGGACGCGCCGTCGCGCCGCCATGCAGGGTCTGCAGCATCGGCGTCTCGATCTCGAGGTAGCCGCGGCTCGACAGGCTCTGCCGGATCGAGGCCACAACGGCCACGCGGGTGCGTGCCATCTGCTGCGCCTCGGGGCGCACCACGAGGTCGACGTAGCGCATGCGCACCCGCGTCTCCTCGCTGAGCGGCTTGTGCGCGACGGGCAGCGGGCGAAGGGCCTTGGCGGCCATGCGCCACTCGTCAGCCAGCACCGAGAGCTCGCCGCGCTTGGAGGTGATGACCTCACCGGCGATGAAAACGTGGTCGCCGATGTCGACGAGGTCCTTCCAGGCCGCGAGCTGCTCCTCACCGACGTTGGCGAGGGAGAGCATCGCCTGGATCTCCGTACCGTCGCCGGCCCGCAGGGTCGCGAAGCAGAGCTTGCCGGTGTTGCGCGAGAAGATCACACGACCGGCAATACCCACTCGCTCGCCCGTGGCGGTGTCGATGGGCAGATCGGGATGCGCCGCGCGAACCGCAGCGATGCTCGTCGTGATGGGCAGGCCGATGGCATAGGGCTCCATGCCCTGGGCCGCGAGCTGGTCGCGCTTCTCCCGGCGGATCCGCATCTGCTCGGGCAGATCGTCCTCGGGATCGGGCGGTGCCTCGTGGCTGCCGGTCGCTTCGCTCATCACAACAACCAAGGCTATTCGATGCCTCGTAGGCTGCCGACATGACCGACTGGCCGAGCCCCGGGCCCTTCCGTGGAGTGATCTTCGATATCCACTCCACCCTCATCGACCAGGGGGCCGCCGAGGAGTGGCTCGACGCCGCCCTCGCAGTCGTCCCCCACCCCCTCAGCACCGACGAGCGGGCCACCCTGATCGCCTTCCTCGACCGGATCTGGGAGGGTGCCCGCATCAGCGACCCAGGGAGCTCGCGCGACCTGTCCTTCGCGGACCACTCCCGGGTCTTTCATGAGCTGATCGCGGCCGGTCCCGGCGTCGACCGCGAGCTCGCCAACGCGCTCTACGACGTCATGCTCGACACCTGGCACGCCTACGACGACACCGTCCCGACCCTGCAGGCCCTGAAGGCCGCGGGTATCCGCGTCTGCCTGCTCTCCAACGCCGGCGTCCCGATCCGCAACGTCCTTGACCGCGAGGGCGTCAGTCCGCTGGTGGATGCCGTCGTGCTGTCGTACGAGGTCGGCTGCGTGAAGCCCGACCACCGCATCTTCCGCGCCGCGCTCAGTGCGCTCGACCTCGACGCTGCGAACGTGCTCATGGTCGGCGACAATGCGAACGATGACGGCGGTGGTGCGAGCCTGGGCCTGCGGACGCTGATCCTGCCGCGGACGAGCGGTCGCGTGCACGGCCTCGACGCCGTCCTGCGCCTCGTCGTCACGGACTAGGCAGGGACCAGCACCTCGAGGCGGGAGCCCTGCGACAGTGGGGTGAGCGACCACTGACCGGCACTCGCCTGCTGAAGGAACGCCGTCCCGATGCCGGGGACGCCACCGCCCGGCCCGCGACCGTCGTCATCGACGACCACCCGGACCGAGCCGTCGGGCTCCGAAGCCACAGAGATGTCGATGTGCGACGCACCACCGTGCCTGATGGCATTGGAGATCGCCTCCTCGACCACACGGCCCACGGCCATGACGTCGACCTGAGTGCCGGACGGACCATCGACGCGCACAGTGAACTCGCATAGCCCCTCCCACAGCGACGCCTTGCGCGCCACCTCCTCAGCGATCGTTCCGACATAGGCCGGCTGAGGCATCGGCTCCGCGAGCACGACCAGTACCTCCTGGAGAGCTGAGTTGACGGCGGCCTGATCACCGGTGGCGCTGGCCTTGTCGAGCGCCATTGCGCAGGAGACGAGCCGGGTCTGCACGCTGCCATGCAGCAGTTGGGCCGTCTCGCGCGCCAGCTCAGCGACCTGCCGGCTCCTGGCTATGGACTCCACCTGGTCCTGACGAATATCAGCGCGGAAGTTGATCCGCAGCTCGGCACTCTTGTCGTTCCAGGCCCCGAAACCGGAGGTGATGAGGACCACCAGGGTGCCGACCACGATCTGCGTCACCTGCCAGCCCAGCGGCGCCGAGCCCGGCAGCCACAACTCGCGGAAGTACACCCGCACGACCAGCGTGATCTGCAGGGCGACAATGCCCACGATGAAGATCGCCGTGTGCCAGCGCGGGAACGCCCGCATCGCGACGTTGCCGCTGAGCATCACCAGGAAGATGAGCAAGACCATCGCGGATGTCAGGAAGATCCCGCGCGCCAGCCCGAAGAGCCGGATCTGGATGAATCCGGTGCCAAGGACGTCCACGGCGGCATACATGATGGGGCGATACGGCTGGTAGCGCACGATGTTCGCTGCCAGCGACCACCACGGCGTGCGCGGGTAGCGCTCGGCCGACTCGTTCCACAGCCGCTTGCTCAGGGGACGTACCGAGGACTCGGCCGTTCCCCGCAGGAGGTCAGAGACCTCCTGCACATCCGCTGCAGCGACGTGCGTCTCGACGTGCACCGACCCCGCTGACTCGACCAGGTGCGCCTCGACCCGGGTTCGCACGGGGCTCAGCTCCTGGCCGACCTCATCGCGCAGTTCCTGCCGCAGCCGCTCGACGACCTCGACCTGCTGCAGGGCAGTCAACTCGGTCTGCACGGAGGCAGCGATCAACTCCCTGCGGACGGTGATGGCCTGCTCGCGGTAGTCGAGGAAGTAGGTGAATGTCGGCCCCCACCAGGCGCCATAGATGCCGTCGAGCACAACTCGTTCGAGGATGCCGAGGTGCGTCTCCAGCCCCAAAGCGGCGGAACCGAGCCCGACAACCAAGCCGAAGATCACGCCGCAGAGGGCATCGGCGACGATGACGAGCCAGATCGGGACAGGCGTGATGCGCCGATTGCGGAAGGCCGTTGCGTTGAGAACCAGCAGCAGGATGCCAACAGCAATGGATGCCGTCAGGGACAGCAGCACCCACGACAGCGCAACACTCGTCGATGTCCGGAAGTGCTCTTCGCCAGCCAGCAGAGCGACGAGCCCGAGCCCCGCGGTGATGAGATACGACTGCCACGCGAGCGCCCAGCGACCACCCAGCCGCTCGCGAAGGGTGCGGGTCTGGAGCGGGTCAGGCCCGACGGGCACTGACCGCACCGCTCAACTGGTAGTACACCTGCGCGATCATCACGCGAGGGTTCTGGCCCGGCCCGGTCTTGAGATCCAGCTGCTTGATCAGGCGCGCAACGGCCTTCTCCACCGCAGACTCCGTCAGCGATCGACGCGCTGCGATCTCGGCGTTCGAGTGACCGCCAGCGACCAGCCGCATGATCTCGACTTGCTGATCGCTCAGCGTGCTCAACAGGGTTGACGGAGACGAGTCGGCCGCACCGGCTGCCGCCGTCTCCCGCGTCGACTCCCGTGACATGAGCAGTGCACGTCCCAGCACCTCGGGGTCGGCCACCGTCTTCTTCACCAGGTAGATCGACCCGACCGGCAGCGGAGGCTGGTTGTGCCCCATCAGCCGTGGCTCCTCGTACGTCGAGAGCATCACGATCCCGATGCCCGGCACCATCCGGCGCAGGCCATGGGCCAGATCGATGCCCGTCGGTCCCTCGCCCAGGTCGAGGTCGACGACCGCCACCTCGGGCCGCAGTTCATGTGCGGCACGAAGGGCAGCGGGCACCGTCCCGGCATCCGCCACGACCTCGCAGCCCAAGGACTGCAGCGTCGTGGTGAGCATCACCCGAGTGAACGGGTCGTCGTCGACGAGAAGCACGCGCATCTGATCAGGCATCGGCCCCTCCTTCTTCGACCCTAGCGCGTTGACCATGCTCCACTGTTGATGTCCCAGTAGGTCTCGCGATTGCATACCGGCCCGCCCCGACCGTCATTCGGCCACTCGGCCCAGCCGGCCGCCCAGCCCGCCGCGCACGCCTCACCGGCATGACGGCCGTAGGCCTGGAACCACGACGGCGGAGCAGCTCCACCGGTTGAGGGCACCGCCCAGTCGCAATGATCAACCGCTGCAGCGAAAATCGGGTCCCAGTAGCTGGGATCGTCCTCGTATGCGGCTGGACGCAGCCCATCAGCCGTTGGCGCATCACACGAGTAGATAACGATGTCCTGGGGGGTGTGGAGGTCTACGTACCTCGAAGCGGCACCCAGGGTGACATCAACAAATGCCGGAGTAGCCGGATCCACTGGCACTTCCGGCGCGACCACTGACGTGGTGTCACCTACCTCAAACAAGTAGCCGCCGCCGTAGATGCAAGCGGAGGTATCCACGCGAACCGGAACACCGTTCGGCACCAGGTACACCACTGCCAACCCACCATTGCAACCATCGACCGTGTTCGGCGGTGCTGGGAAGGCTGATGCACTCGGCGCAGAGATCGTGCCGGCAAGTGCCATGAGGAGCGCGGTACCTGCGACCACCAAAACCTTGCGCATGTGTGTCTCCGATGCGTGTCGAGTCAGGTGGCTGATGGGGAGGAGGCTTAGCGCGTTGACCATGCTCCGCTGGTGCTGTCGAAGTAGGTCTCGCGGTTGCAGACTGGGCCGCCGCGGCCATCGTTCGGCCACTCGGCCCAGCCAGCCGTCCACCCTGCCTCGCACGCCTCCCCAGCATGCAGGCCGTAGGCCTGGAACCACGACGGAGGGGCAACGCCGTCCACGGAGGGCGTGGAAGGAACCGCCCAGTCGCAGTGATCCACGGCGGCGGCGAACAGCGTGACCCAACTGGGGTCATTTAGGGGAGCGGGACGTGTTCCATCTGCAATGGGAGCCGCACACGAGTACAACAGGACGTCCGTCGGGCCGGTCGTCCAAAACCTCTGATACACCGACGATGCTCCGAGAGTTACATTAATGAAGGTGTCGCCTACGACCACATCGGAGGTGCCGTCTCCACCGGTCCAGATCCATGAACATCCTGTGGTGTCGATCCGCACGGGCGCGCCATTCGGCACCACGTAGACACCAGGGGTGCACCCCGGGACGGTGCCACTCACTGCGGACGCACTCGGAGCCGCGATCGTGCCGGCAAGTGCCATGAGGAGTGCGGTTCCTGCTACTACCAAGCCTTTGCGCATGCGTGTCTCCGTTACAAGTCGTGTCAAGTGGCTGATGGGGAGGAGGCTTAGCGCGTCGACCAGACGCCGCTGTCGATGTCGAAGTAGGTCTCGCGGTTGCAGACGGGGCCGCCCCGACCATCGTTCGGCCACTCGGCCCAGCCAGCCGTCCAGCCTGCCTCGCAGGCCTCCCCAGCATGCAGGCCGTAGGCCAGGAACCACGAGGGCGGCGGCGCGGAGGAGTCCGCACTGCACAGGTAGGTCGTCTGCGCGTTCGCCATGTAGTTGATCCAATCGGGCCATGTACCGGCCCCCGTCACAGTCGCCCAGTCCTCGCCACACACGAAGATCAGTTGGTCAGCTTGACCGGGCCACTCGGGGTCCGGTGTCGGTGTGTAGCCTCCAACCCAAGTGTTCGCCATGTTTCCAGGTGCCACTGAGACGTCGTAGGAGAGCGCACCGCCGGCCAGAGGGCTAGTTCCGTCACTATTCCAGTAGTGAGTGTCTGGGAACCCCGCACAATCGGCGAACGAGACTGTGTGGGTGCTACCGGCAAGGACGTAGTAGACGCCTTCAGCGCACCCGTTGATCGGGGCCGCGGCCATGGCCGGTGTCGCGCCAATGAGCCATGATGCAGCAGCGAGGGTAACCCCAAAGATCCCCAACGAACGCCTGACAGCCATGGAGTCTCCCAATTTCGCTGGCGCACCTGCTGCACCGTGATCGGCACACCATGTCGTCGCTCAGCCATAAGTTCCAGTAGATGAGCATTCATAAGCGGAATTGGGGTGCTAGCACCCCGTCACAGGGGCTGCAGCGAACACCGCGATGCGATCACGCCCGTCGTGCTTGGCGAGGTAGAGCGCCCGATCGGCATTGAGCAGAACCTCGTCAGCGGCCTGGCCCATCTCGGCCACCGCAACACCGATGCTCAACGCAGGTGTCACGAGTTGCCCGTCGAGACGGATCGGAACGGCAACAGCCGCACGAATCAGCTGCGCGAGACGCTCAGCATCGGCGGTGTCGTGCACACCGTCCAACACCACGACGAACTCGTCGCCGCTGACACGTGCCACGGAGTCGGTGGCCCGGAGTGCGCCGGACATCCGCTGACCGATCGCCATGAGCAGGGCATCTCCTGCCGCGTGGCCGTGCGCGTCATTCACGAGCTTGAGTTCGTCGACATCGCAGAAGAGGACACCGAGTTGCTTGCCGGTGCGTGGCTGATGCTGCAGGGCCTGCGTCAGCACTCTGAGGAGCTCACCGCGATTGGGCAGACCGGTCAGTCCGTCGTGAGCTGCCAGATGCTCGAGTTGGGCAACTGAGTTGCGCAGTTCGGTGACGTCCTGCAGCTGGCACACATAGGAGACCGGCTCACCGTTAGGTCCACGGAGCAGTCCGATCGACTCCTGGATCCAGATGACCACGTCATCCGACCGCACATAGCGGTGCTCGCGGCTCACGTGCTCCGTGCGGCCCTCGAGCAGGCTCTGGAGCGTGGCGATGGTGCCATCACGGTCGAGCGGATCTATCACATCACCGAGGTAGTGGTCCAGCAGCCAGAGGCGCCGGTGACCGAGGATGCGCTCGAGGGATGCGTTCACCTCCAGGAAGCGCAGATCCAGATCGATCACGGCCATGCCGTTCGGTGCCTCCGCCATCGCCAGCCGGAAACGTCGTTCGCTGGCCGCTAGGGCTTCCTGGGTCAGGTGCAGTTGCGTGACATCGCGGCCGCTGCCCTCAAGGATGACCGTTCCATCCGGACGCACGCGCTTGCGTGCACGGTGCTGGGTCCAGACCATGGTTCCGTCGCGATGGAGAAGTCGCAGGTCGACGCTGATGTCGTCACCGAGCGGACTCTCCACGGCAGCCACTAGCGCTGCCAGGTCTTCGGGCTCCGTCGTTCGGGCAAGGAGGTCAGGATCGCCGTAGTAGTCGTCGGGAACGTAGCCCGTGAGGGCGACGACTGAGTCGCTGAGGAACTCGATGCCGAAGTCCGGATCCGTGCGAATGGCGTAGAAGACATCGCCCGTCGACTCGGCCGCCCGCCTGAGCACATCGTCCGGCAGGCTCGCCCAGCCCGCGGACGGCTTCGCTTCCGGGGACGGGTGGGAGGTCATGAGCGCCTGACTGCTCGCAGGATGGATCGGTCGCCTCGATTGTTCGTTCACCGGAACGCACAGTCAACGCAGTGGGGGTTCAGCCGCGGAAATGGGGTGCTAGCACCCCATCGGGTGCACTAAACGTCCGCTATGTGTCAACGGCACCGTTGGGGTCCGCCAAGGGTCGACGGCTTCGCCGGCCGAGAGCACAGGATCCGACAGGCCAGGGCCCCGAACCGCTGTCCGGTCCGGGGCCCCTGCTTAAGTCAGGTGTCTAACCGGGCTGACACGTTCCCGTCCTCCAGCCGAGGCGGTCCGCCGGGGCGCAAATCGGGAGCGTCTCCTTCATCAACCGCTTCTCCAGGCTGTCCTCGTGGACCTCGACCGTCTCGCTGCTGATCGTGATGCGCGGCCATCCGATGGCGAACCGCATCGCCCGCATCATGAAGGCCTTGGCCGCATGGTCGTCACTGACAGGCGTGGCAATCCACAGCTCCTCCTGCTGCTGGCTCAGGTCCTCCTGCTGCTGGCTCGGGGCGGCGAGCAGCCTGCCCCATCGTCTCTGCAGTTCGTCCGGGGTGACGGCCCCATCCTGCGTG
>CAIVQM010000264.1 GCA_903908025.1 uncultured bacterium | reverse complement strand
GTCGGGGCGCAGTTTCGATCTGGCGCAGGCGCGGTACGGAAAGATCATCCTGATGTCGGATGCCGATGTCGATGGGGCGCATATCCGGTGCCTTCTGCTCACCCTGATCCACCGTTATCTCAAGCCGCTACTCGACGACGGGCGCGTCTTCGCCGCGGTGCCCCCGCTGCACCGGCTGGAGATCATCAATCCCGGGTCCAAGGCCAATGACGTCGTGTACACCTACTCGGATGCGGAGATGCACACCGTCCTGAAGGACGCCGACAAGCGCGGGCGTCGCGTCAAGGATCCCGTGCAGCGCTACAAGGGCCTGGGCGAGATGGACTCGTCGCAACTGCGTGAGACCACGATGGATCCGGCCCATCGGACTCTGAGGCGCATCACCATGACCGATGCTGTGGCGGCCGAGGAGGTCTTCGACCTGTTGATGGGCAGCGATGTCGCCCCCCGCAAGGACTTCATTGTCGAGGGCGCCGCCTCCCTCGACCGTGACCGCATCGACGCCTGATCCGGCCTCATGCGCCCGCTGGGCGCACACTGGAGGTGTCAGAGGAGGTGGTGAACATGCCATCGGGATGGATGCCGGATGCACGTCACGATCTGAGAATGCGGCCGGTCTGGACGCAGTTGGCGCAGCAGGACAAGCAGCGGCAGGGGCGCAAGGGTTCGCAGCAGTGGACACTGCACCGCAAGACCCATCGCACGGCCCGACCCCTGCGCGGGGCACACGCCTGAAGTGCTGCGGGGCTTCGGCTGGCTAGGGTGAGTCCATGACGCTGTCGCGGACCGCCACCCTCCAGCCGTTCCCCGCCGATGCCTTCGCTGACGTCATTGAGGCAAATGTCGACTACGCGCAGCAGTACACCGCGTCGGAACTGACCGGCTGGGCCGTGAAGGGTCTGGCGGTGATCACGTGCATGGATTCGCGCATCGCACCGCTGGGCGTGCTGGGCATGCAGCCGGGCGACGCGAAGATCCTGCGCAACGCAGGGGCACGCGTCACCGAGGACGTCCTGCGCACTCTGGTTCTGGCGACGTACCTGCTGGGCGTGCGTCGAGTGCTTGTCATGCCCCACACGGACTGCAAGATGGCAAGCGGTGAGGAGGTCGACGTGCACCAGCAGATCCTGGAGAAGTCCGGTGTCGACACCCGCAGCCTCGAGATCCGCACGGTGACCGATCAGGTGTCGGCCCTGATCACGGATGTCGTGCGCGTGCGCGCATTCCCGCTGCTCCCCGACGACCTCGTGGTTGCAGGAGCGATCCTTGACGTGCGGACCGGGCTGCTTCAGCCGATGGACATCTGACCCAGACGCACGGTCGGTCAGCTGTTGGGCCTCAGCACGGACACCGGAACGCCACCGATACCCCACTCGTCGGCCGAGACTTCGTAGATCGCGACGCGGACGCGCGCGGGATCGCCACCGATCGCCTCGGTGGTGGCGTCGGTCAGCCGCTTGATGAGCTCATGCTTCTGCTCGATCGTCCGACCTTCCATGAGCGTGACCTGGATGAAGGGCATCAGTACCTCCTGGTTGTCATCGGCAGGCGAGTTCGACGGTGCCGAGTCTGTCGAATCGAGCGACGACGGTGTCGCCGGGGGACACGGCCACGGCCTCGGTCAGCGCGCCGGCCATGACGACCTGGCCGGCGGAGAGGCCCTGGCCGCGCGCTGCCATCCGTCGTACCATCCACGCCACGCTGGCGGCCGGATGGCCCAGCACGGCGGCACCGGCGGCGGTTGCGAGCAGCCGACCGTTCTTCTCGAAGGCGCAGCCCACCAACTTCAGGTCGATGCCGCGTGGATCGGTGCCCTGACCGCCGAAGACGAAGCCGGCGCATGACGAGTTGTCTGCGATGACGTCGCTGCCCGTGAACTTGTAGCCGGCGAAGCGCGAGTCGAGCACGTCGATGGCGGGGAAGACCAGCTCGGTAGCGGCGAGCACATGCGCCGCGAGCACGTGCGAGCCACTCAGGTCGGAGCGTAGGAGGAAGGCGATCTCAGGCTCGCAACGCGGCTGGATGTAGTCCGAGCAGATCAGCGTCTGGCCGGTGTCGAGCTGCATGTCGTCGGTGAGCCAGCCGTAGAGCGGCTCGGAGACGTTCATCTGCTGCTGCTTCGCGACACTCGTGAGGCCGAGCTTGGCACCGATCACGACGGCCCCGGACTGAACCCGAGCCTGAACGACGGCATCCTGCACGGAGTACGCCGTCTCGGCGTCGAGTTCCGGGTACTCGTTGGTTAGCGGCAGCACGGCCGTACGCGTCCGCGCCGCCTCAATCAGGGTGCGGGCGATGTCGTCGGTGGGAAGGCTCATGATGTTTCCTTCTGGGCCGATGCCATGCGGATGGTGATCGGTCCGAGTCGGTCGAAGTCGGCACGGAACACGTCGCCAGGCTGGACGGGGACCATGGCATGCAGGGCGCCGGTCATGATGACGCTGCCGGCCGGTAGTACGACACCCATCGGGGCGAGGGTGTTCGCGAGCCAGGCGACGGCAGCTAGTGGGTCTCCCATCGCAGCGGCACCGGCACCCGTCGCGACGACCTCGCCGTTCTTGGTGAATACCATCCCGATGAGGCGCGTATCGAAGCCGTCGATCGGGATGACATTGCTCGACAGCGCGATCGCCCCGTTGGATGCCAGATCGGCGACCGTGTCGGCCAGCTTGATCTTCCAGTCGCGAATCCGTGAGTCGACGATCTCGAGGGAGGCAACGAGGCCCCGGGTCGCCTGCAGTGCATCGGCGGGCGTGCAGTGTGGTCCGGTGAGGTCCGCGGCCAGGATGACACCGATCTCTGCCTCGATCCGCGGGGCAATGAAGCGGTCGACCGGAAGTTCGGCCCCATCGCGAAACACGGTCGAGGCGAACACGGGTCCGAAGTCGGGCTGGTCGACACCCAGCAAGGTCTGCATCGCGGCGGACGTCAGGCCGAGCTTGTAGCCGCAGATGACCTCACCGTCGTCGACGAGCATTCGCACGAGGTGCTCCTGGATGGCGTAGCCATCCTCCATGCCCAGGTCCGGCATCGAATCGGTGAAGGCGGCGATCGGGGTTCCCGTCCGCCGTGCGTCGTACAGATCCTGCCCGAACTGGCGGGCCTGCTCGTCGGTGATGATGGCGCTCATGCGCCGCTCCTTCCAGTGGTGGTGTCGCGGTAGCCAAGGCGGCGGCTGATGGCGAGCCCGGCATCGACGGCCGGGCGGGCGAATCGGGTCAGGGAGTCCTGGGTCATGCGCTGGAGCGGGCCCGAGACGGAGACCGCCGCAACGACCACGCCGACGTCGTTGCGGATAGGGGCGGCAATCGAGGCGAGGCCGAGGGCGGCCTCGTTCACGTCCTCGGCCCACCCCCGCTGTCGGATCACGGTCAGGCCGGTGCGCAGGCTGCTGATGTCGTGAATAGTGCTCGGCGTCGTGCGGGCCAGGACCCACCCATCGAGGGTGGCCTCAAGCGCCGCCGATGTCAGGTATGCGAGCAGCAGCTTTCCCGAGCTCGTGCAGTGGGCATCAGCTCGGTGTGCGACGGGCCCGAGCAGTCGCAGTGTGTGAGGACTCTCCCGGCGTTCGACATAGACAACCTCCCGGTTGTCGAGGACCGCCACCTGGACGGTCTCGCGCGTGCCCTGGCGCAGGCCGTCGATCACGGAGTCACAGGCATCGTGCAGGCCGATGTGCACGGAGACCGTGGCCCCAAGCTCGTAGATGGCCAGACCCAGTCGATAGGCACCCGTGTCGGAGTCCTGCTCAAGCAGGCGCTCATCGGCCAGAGTGCTGAGCAGCCGATGGGTCGTGCTCTTGCTCAACCCAAGCCGGCGCGAGAGCTCACTGACACCCAGTTCGCGGGTGTTGCCGGAGAACTCCTTCAGAAGGCGGGCGGCATTGCGAACGCTGGACAGGGTGGACGACTGCCGGCTGGCAACAGCGCCCGGGCCGTCATCGGGCCGCAGGTCGCTCATCACGCAGCCCCTCCTCACACCGAGTGCAGCAGCCCCCGCTGCCGCACGCCTGCGAGATTAGCAGTGGAGCCCCCTGTGATGGGTGGTCTCGCCACGGCCCGGGATGCCCTGCGCAACGCGCGCTGACCGAGGGATTAGGTTTGCCGGGTCACTAGTGGAATCTGCTGAGGAGAAGCCATGTCCCGCGCCTTCAGGGTCGCCGTCATCGGATCGGGCCCGTCCGGGATCTACGCGGCCGATGCTCTCGTCAGCCAGTCGGACATCCCCGTCGAGGTCGACGTGATCGACCGACTCCCCGTACCGTTCGGGCTCGTGCGATATGGCGTTGCGCCCGATCACCTGAGCATCCGATCGGTGCGCGACACCCTCGACAAGACCCTCGACAAGCCCGGCGTCCGCTTCCTCGGGAACGTGAGCGTTGGAGAGGACGTTACCGTCGCCGAGCTGCATGGGTTGTACGACGCGATCGTCCTGACGTACGGGGCATCGCGCGACCGCCGACTCGGGG
>CAIVQM010000263.1 GCA_903908025.1 uncultured bacterium | reverse complement strand
AGCAGCGGCTCGGTGTCCGCATGGATTTTTTTGAAATCAATCAGGCCGAGCGCGTTCTTCGGCTCGCGTCCGAGAAAAACATTTGCCGCCACATCGAGATTGTCGAGGACGTGCCGTTCACCCACAACTACCCGCATGGCCATCCGACCATGCGCTTCACCGACGTTCACCTGACCGACGCCGACATCCTCGGCGGGCTCGGCAATGGCGACGACCTGCAGCGCCGGTGGTTCACCGAGGAGCGGTTGGGTATCGCGGCGCGCTGCGTCGGCGCCATGCAGCGCCTCATCGAGGAGACCGTCGACTGGGCCGCCCATCGCGAGCAGGGCGGTGCCCGCCTCATCGACCACCAGGGGCCGAGTTTCCCGATCGCAGACAGTGCGGCCGATGCTGCCGCCGGGCGACTTCTCGGACTCGAGGTAGCGCGGCTGTCCGATGTCGGGGCTGACCCCAAGCTCATCCACGGCAAGGCCTCGATGGCCAAGCTGTTCTGCTCGGAGGCGGCCAACCGCTGCGCCGATCGCTGCGTGCAGATGTTTGGCGGGCGTGGCTACATGCGGACAAACTCCGTGGAGCGGTTCTGGCGCGAACTGCGGGTCGACCGGATCTGGGAAGGGACGTCGGAGATCCAGCGCCTCGTCGTCCTGCGTTCGCTAGAGCGACGCGGCGTCGGCCGCATGCTCACGTAGCCGTGCGGTCGTTCATTCCTCGCTGTTGACGAGAAGCGCACCCGCAGGAACGAGACGCATCGCCTCGGGACGCAACAGGACGCCCACCTGCTCCCCGCGGAGGAACCCGCCCGCATCCTCACTAGCGACCCGCGCTGAGAGCAACTCACCTGTCGGCATCGTCACGACGACATCGGACATCGCGCCGAGATACACGGTTCGCTCGATGGTCGCCACGACACTGTGATGGCTTTCTAGCGGGACGAGCCGCACCCGCTCGGGTCGAATGACCAGCGTGCCGTGATCACCAGACGCACCCGGACCCTCGGCTTCCACCACGGTGCCGCCGATTCGCACCGCCGTGCGGCCATCAGCAACGGGGCCGACCACCTCGACGTGCAGGACATTGGCGCTGCCGAGGAAGTCCGCGACATATGCGGTTGCCGGGCGCTCGTAGACGTCGGTCGGCGAGCCGATCTGCTCCACTAGGCCCTCGGCCATCACCGCGATTCGGTCGCTCATCGTGAGCGCCTCCTCCTGGTCATGCGTCACGTAGACGAACGTGATGCCGACCGACTCCTGCAGGGACTTGAGCTCGATCTGCAGGGTCTTGCGCAGTTTCGCGTCGAGGGCGCCCAGCGGTTCATCGAGCAGCAGCACCTTGGGCCCGAGGACCAACGCTCGTGCCAGCGCGACCCGCTGCTGCTGGCCACCGGACAACTGCGCCGGCTTGCGCTTGGCGTACTCGCCGAGCCGAACCCGCTCGAGGGCCTCGCCCACCTTCCGGCGCGCCTCATCCTTCGTGACATCGACGTACTTGAGGCCGAAGGCGACGTTGTCCGCGACCGACATGAACGGGAAGAGCGCATAGTTCTGGAAGACGGTGTTGACCGGCCGCTCGTTCGGCGGCACATGGGTGACGTCCTGACCATCGAGCAGGACAGCGCCTGCGGTGGCCTCCTCGAAACCGGCGATCATGCGCAGAGTCGAGGTCTTGCCGCACCCGGACGGACCGAGAAGGGAGAAGAACTCCCCCGCCTCGATCGAGATGTCGATCCCGCGCACCGCGGTGACCTCCCCATAGGACTTGGTCAGTCCCCTGAGCTCGACAGCCCCACCGCGCACGCTTAAACCCTCCTCCAACCGCGACGAGTAGCCGCCTGCGGCGAATCGAACAGTAGACGAGTTCACCCGAATCTATTGCAGAATACTGAACCCTCAGTCAGGGTAGGGCTCTCACTCACCCAGCATGGGGGCCACATGACGGACTTGACCGGTGACATCGCACGCCTGGGTATGTCCCGTCGCCGCATCCTGCAGGCGGCTCTCCTGGCCGGCCCTGGCGCGATGGCGCTGGCTGCGTGCGCGCGCGCGGACTCGTCAACCCCGACCGGCACGGCGGCGTCCGGTGCCGCCACGCTGCAGATCGCCTCGCCGACGAACCCCGTGAAGTGGCCGATCAACCCCGGCAACGAGGCGATCGCCTCCGGCCTGTCGCCGGAGAAGGACGCCGTACTGCGTCTGTACAACTACGCCGACTACCTCGACCCAGGCATCATCAAGTCCTTCGAGGAGAAGTACGCCGATACGGGCGTGAAGGTGGAACTCTCCACGTTCAACGACACCCTCGAGGCGATGGCGAAGATCCGCGGCGGTTCGGTTCCGTTCGATATCTACTTCCCCAGCTACGACCAGATCGGCAAGCTGGTCCTGGCCAATCTCGTGCGCCCGCTGCAGCATTCGTACATCCCGAATATCGCCAACGTGTACCCCGAGTTCCTCAACCCGTTCTACGACATGGAGTGGCAGTACACGACTCCCTACACCCTGTACACGACTGGCATCGGCTGGCGTACCGACCGCGTGACGGAGGACATCGCAGCGCGCCCGAATCCCTACGACGTCTTCTGGGATCCGCAGTACCAGGAGCATCTCGCCGTCCTCGACGACTACCGCGAGGTCATCGGCATGACGCTGCTGCGCAACGGCGGCACCGACGTGAACACCGGTGACGACGCCCTGCTGGCTGCTGTGAGAGATGCCCTGCTCCAGATGAACGAGAAGACCCAGCCACGCGTCACCATCACCGGCTACACCGACCTGCCCGAAGGCCGACTCGACCTGAGCCAGGCGTGGTCAGGTGACCTCATCATGGCCGTCAGCTACCTGCCGGAAGGCGTCGATCCGTCGATCCTGCGCTACTGGTTCCCCAAGGACGGCGCGGGCGTGGTCAACAACGACGTCATGGTCTCGCTCAAGGGCGGCCAGAATCCCGTGCTCTCGCACCTGTTCATCAACCATGTGATGGATGCCAAGGAGGCGATGAACAACTTCGCCTACACGGGCTACCAGCCACCGCAGGTATCGCTCACTCCCGAGAAGCTCATCTCCGACGGCTTCATCCCGCCGAATCTGCAGGAGGCGATCGTGCTGCCCGGCTACTTCGACTCCGGCTACCGGCTGCTCGAGCTCCCGCCCGATATCGAGGCCAAGTACCTCGCGATCTGGCAGCAGTTCAAGGCCGGTGCCTGAGTGGCCAAGCGTTCCCAGCGCTTCCTGTGGCCGGCCCTGGCCATCCCCTCCTTCGCGTGGCTTGCCCTGTTCCTGGCGATCCCGTTCTACGTCGTGCTGTGCATCGCCTTCGGACAGGTTGACCCGATCTTCCGGACCTCGATCCCTGCCTGGAACCCGCTCGACTGGCGATTCGACCAGTTCGCCATCACCCTCGACCGGATCTTCGGCGCAAACAACTTCTACCTTCCACCGATTACGCGCACCATCACCTATGTCGTGACGGCAGTCATCATCAGCCTCATCATCGCCTTCCCCGTCGCCTACTTCACCGCGCGCTACGCCGGCAAGCGCAAGGGCCTCGTGCTCGTCCTCCTCGTCGCGCCGTTCTGGATCAGCTACATGATGCGCATGCTCGCGTGGGTGAACCTGCTGCAGACCGACGGCATCGTCAACAGCGTCATCTCCCTCGGTGGACTCCTCCCCGTTGAGGTGAACTGGCTCTCGGGGAAGCCCTATACCGTCGTCATGGGCTTGATCTACGGCTATGTCCCGTACATGATCCTGCCGCTGTTCGCGGCGCTCGACCGGATCAGCCCGAGCCTGCTCGAGGCGGCACGCGACCTTGGCGCCAGCGGCTTCGATGTCTTCCGGCGCGTCGTCATTCCGATGAGCATCCCGGGCATCGCCGCCGGCATGCTGCTCGTGGCCCTGCCGATGATGGGCGACTACTTCACCAGCGACCTGCTCTCCGGCTCGCCCGACACCTCGATGATCGGCAACCTCATCAACGGAACCATCCAGACCCCAGGCCAGTCCGGGCAGGCTGCGGCGCTGCTCCTGCTCGTCCTACTCGTGCTGGCGGCACCGATGTTCCTGTACACGCGCACGGTGGCCCGATCGGAGACCCGCTCATGACCATCTCCGCAGCACCCATCGACATGGCCATGCGCGACCCCGAACTCGGCCGCACCCGCCGCTGGCGGCGGCAGAGTTCCACTCCGAAAGCGCGCGGACTCGCAACCGTCACCGTCATCTACCTGCTGTGGTCCCTCGTGCCCGTCGCCATCGCCGTGCTCTTCTCCTTCAACGCCGGCCGGTCGAGAAGCGTCTGGCAGGGCTTCTCGCTTCGGTGGTACACGTGGGACCCAGTCGGGTCCGTGGCCAACGACCCCAGCCTGCGCAGCGCCCTGACCCACACCCTGCTGCTGGCCGTCCTCGCCACCCTCGTGACCGTGCCGCTGGGCGTGACCCTCGCCCTCGCCCTGGACCGCTGGCGTGGTCGCATCCCGAGCGGCGCGAACTTCGCCGTGCTCATGTCCTTCGTGATCCCGGAGATCGCACTAGCGATCGGCCTGCTGTTCATGATCACCCTGCTGACCACGCCTTTCACGCTCGGTACCACGGCCCAGGTGATCGGACTGATCACCTTCCAGCTGTCCTACCCCGTGGTCATCGTCCGAGCACGCATGCTCACCATCGGCAAGCAGTACGAGGAGGCCGCACGCGACCTGGGCGCCACGGCACTGGGCGCAGTGCGACGGGCGCTGCTCCCGATGCTCTACCCCGCGATTCTCGTCAGCGCCATCCTCGTGTTCGCGGACGTGCTCGACAACTTCGTGCTCGTGCGCTACCTGTCCTCTGATGCGAGCACCGAGACCACGTCGATGCGCATCTATTCCGCTGCGCGAGCGGCCCCGACCCCAGCGCTGAACGCCCTCGCCACGCTGGTGCTGATCGCGTCGCTCACGGTCGTCCTTCTCGGTTGGCTCGCCTACCGGCGCTGGGGCAAGAACGAGGGGGAGGAATCCAGCGTGGGTTCCTTCGCAGGGAACTTCTAGTCGCTTCGCTCGCCACCAACCCTGGGAGACCGAGTGTCACCGTCGCTTCCGTCCCGCGCGCGCATCGTCATCGTCGGCGGCGGAGTCATCGGCTGCTCCATCGCCTACCACCTGACGAAGCTCGGGATCAGCGATGTGCTGCTCCTCGAGAAGAACGAGCTCACCTCAGGAACCACGTGGCACGCCGCCGGCCTGATAACCAGCGCCGGGTACCACGACGACACGTCGCTCTGGATGGCTCGCTATTCCCGCGACCTGTATGCACGCCTGGAGGAGGAGACCGGCCACTCGACCGGCTTCCGACCGGTCGGACACCTCTCCGTCGCGACCAGCCCCGAACGCATGGAGACGCTCATTCGCGAGCGTGACTTCCAGGTCGGTTTCGGCGTGCCCAATCAGATCGTCACGCCGGCCGAGATTGCTGAGCTCTTTCCGCTTGCCCGGATCGATGACCTCGTCGGCGGATCGTATGTGCCGGACGAGGGGCGAGCGGATCCTGTCGGCGTCGCGGTCTCGCTGGCCAAGGGTGCACGAATGGGCGGAGCGACCATCGTCGAGGGAGTCGCCGTGACGGGCTTCACCCGCACCGGCAGACGCATCACGGGTGTCGTCACGGAAGCAGGTGCCGTCGAGGCGGAGACCGTCGTGCTGGCCTGCGGACTATGGACGCGTCAGCTGGCACGGACAATCGGCGTCGACGTTCCGCTGCAGGCCGCCGAGCACTACTACCTGCTCACCGAGCCGATGGCAGGCGTACACGGCGACCTGCCCATCATCGAGGATCTCCAGAGCTACGGGTACTACCGCGAGGAGGGCGGCGGCATGCTCGTCGGCCTCTTCGAGCCCGTTGCAGCCGCCTGGCATCCTGACAGTGCGCCGATGGACTTCGCCTTCGGCACCATCCCCGCCGACTGGGAACGCATGACCCCGCACCTCGAGACGGCGATGCTGCGCATTCCGAGCCTGGCCGACGTCGGCATCCGTACCTTCTTCTGCGGTCCCGAGAGCTTCACCGCCGATGTCGCACCTCTGCTGGGTCCGGCCCCCGAGGTCGACGGCCTGTTCGTCGCCGCCGGACTGAACTCGGTGGGCATCCTCAGCGGCGGTGGCGTGGGCAGCGCGATGGCCAGCTGGATCGTCGATGGCATCTGCCCTGTCGACATCGCAGGCTTCAGCATCGAGCGCGCGATGCCCCACGAGAACACCCGACGATTCCGTTCCGAGCGGATTGTGGAACAGCTCGGCGTCCTCTTCGGTGACGGCTCCTTCCCGACCTTCCATCAGCACACCGCCCGCGGCGTGCGGCGCACTCCACTCCACGAGACCTGGGAGCGGGCGGGCGCGTACTTCGCGGTCTCGGCGGGATGGGAGTACCCCGAATGGTTCTCCCCCACCGGTGTGAACCCACCGGTGCCGTGGACGTGGGATCGCGGGTACTGGACGCCGTGGATCGCGGAGGAGCACCGCACCGTTCGCGAGAACGTCGGCGTCATGGACATGACTCTGATGTCGAAGTTCCTGGTGCAGGGTCCCCATGCCGCCGACATCCTCGACCGGTTGAGCGCCAATGCCGTTGTCGGAGACATCGGGCGCGTCACATACACCCAGTGGTGCAACGAGCGCGGCGGCATCGAGGCCGATCTGACCGTTACGCGACTGGCCGAGGATCGCTTCATGGTGGTCGTCTCGGACGTGTCGCATCGACGCGTCGAGCGGATGATCCTCGAGGAGCTGCGCACCGGCGAGTTCGCCACCGTCACGGACATCACCTCCGGTTTCGTCATCCTCTCCGTTCAGGGTCCGAAGTCACGTGAGCTGCTCACCCGCGTCAGTCCCGACGACCTCTCGAACGACGGCTTCCCCTACCTGTCGGCCCGCGAGATAGAGGTCGGCTATTCGCGCGTCCTGGCTATCCGCGTCACCTACGTCGGCGAGCTCGGCTACGAGCTCTACGTGCCATCCGACCAGGCGGTATCCGTGTGGGAGACGCTCGCGGCAGCCGGTGGCGACCTCGGGCTACGTCCCGTCGGCCTCGGTGCCCTGCACGGCCTTCGGCTGGAGAAGGGCTACCGCGACTATGGCATCGACATTGACGTCACCGACACACCTGTCTCGGCCGGCCTCGCCTTCGCGGTGGCGTGGGACAAGCCCGTTGAGTTCCGTGGCAAGGCGGCGCTCGAGCGGCTGCGCACCGATCGCACCAGCCGACTCGTCAATGCGATCCTCGACGATCCCGAGCCGCTGCTGCACGGCGGCGAGCCGGTTCTCAAGGACGGTGCCTGGGTGGGCTACCTCCAGGTCGGCGGCTTCGGCCACACTTTGGGGCGATCGATCGGCCTGGCCACGATCGACAACGCCGACGGCGTCACGGCTGAGTGGCTCGCCAGCGGCGGCTTCGAGATCGTCGTGGTCGGCGTTCCATACGCGGCCCGGCTCCAGATGCGTCCGCTGTACGACCCGGAGCGCACGCGCATCCTGTCGTGAACGGGAAGATCCATGCTCACTACCGGGAGAGAACCGAACGATCCACCTCACGTAGGCATGACGTGCCGGTGAAGGCCAAGGCGACGGCTGCCTCCTCGGTCAGGATGTCGAGCACCCGCTCGGCTCCCGGCGTGCCCGAATCGACCATGCCGTAGACGACCGGGCGGCCCACCAGGCACAGGTCGGCACCCATTGCCATCATCGTGACGATGTCGCTCCCACGACGGATGCCGCCGTCGGCGAGAACAGGAACCTGACCCGCAACGGTGTCCGCGATCGCCGGCAGCGCCGACACCGTTGAAGGCTGCGAATCGAACTGGCGGCCGCCGTGATTGGACACGTAGACCGCATCGGCCCCGCTGTCGATTGCCGCGCGCGCATCATCGGGACTCATGATTCCCTTGACGACGATCCGTCCCGGCCACTGCGCCCGGATGCGTTCGACATCGGCCCATGTCGCAGACGCGTTCTCCTGCTCCATGAACTCCTGCATCTGCTTCAGGCTCATCGGCTTGCCGTCAACCGACTGATCGCCGAACGTGACGCGGGGTCCGGTGAGGAAGTGCCACAGCCACCTCGGCTTGCGGGCGGCGTTCAGCACGCTGCGGGGCGTCGGGCGAGCTTCCATCGTGAAGCCGTTGCGCAGGTCGCGGTCGCGCTTGCTCGATACCGATACATCCGCCGCGATGACCAGCACCTCGATCCCCGCATCGTGCGCCCGCTGCAGATGCTGCTCCACGAGGCGAGCGTCCGGCCAGAACGTCATCTGCGACCACACGCTCCCTGGCGCCGCTGCGGCGACATCTCGCAGCGGCGTGCCGGACCAGGCACTGTGCACGAACACCGTTCCGGCCGCGTGCGCGGCGCGGGCAAGCGCGACATCCGCATCCGGACGGAACAGCGACAGCAGACCCATCGGAGCAATGCCGACCGGCGTGCGCAGTGTCGTCCCGAACACCGACACAGACAGGTCCATCGTGGACACATCCCGAAGCACCCGCTGCTGAAGGCGGATGGCCGTGAGGTCGTTTACGTTGGCACGCAATGTGATCTCGTCAAGGGCCCCGCCCTCGAGGAAGTCCATCACCATCCGCGGCAGTCGCTTACCGGCCACTTCACGCGCGTCGTTGACACTGTTCGGGATGTTCATCTGCCGCCTTACGGGAGGTCTCGAGCAGCCAGCAGGGTCGTGGCTGCCTCAGCAAAGGCGGAGGCTAGTCCCTGCGAGGCTGCCACGCTCAGGTGCTCGAAGTCGCGATAGGTCCACGTCTCGCCTTTCCTCGCTGCACATGTCTCCGCGGAGCAGACGCGGTCGAGGAACTGCAGGCTTGTCGCCCCGGTCTCGGCGACCGCGGAATCCTCAGCCGTCACCGCATTCGCCAATGCCTGGTGCACCTCAACGCGTGGCAGTTCAGGGTTGTACTGGCTCCCACCGCGCAGGACCGTGATCGCTGGTGCCTCCTTGAACGGGCCCTCGGTCATCGGGCCCCAACCGTCGAACTTCGCCAGGGGGTCGATGAGGACGACTGAGGTGCCGGTCGCCTGAAGCCTCCTGATCATGTCGGCGCGCGCTTTCGCCCACTCCAGCACCGCGGGAGACGAGTCGCTCGTCGGGTGCAGAAACCGCTGGGCCGATGCCGAGATGAAGACGATGTCGGGCGGATCGGCGATCAGGCTGGCCATCGTGCGCCGGACGAAGGATGCACACTGCCTATCCTGCGAGAAGCCAAGGTTTCGGGCAGCGGCGGTGTCAGCGCCGAATTCCATGAAGGGGCAGGCAGAGAGCGTGGCCACCTGCGCATCGAGTCCTGACGCAGCCATGCCCTCGACGAATCCCTCGGAGTACTGGCCAGCCAGTGAGTCACCGACCAGGACGGCCCGCCCGCGTGAGTCGGCGGCCAGCCATGTGCAGGCGGCCGGCTTCTTTCCGAGTGGTGCGGGCGAATCACAATCGAGCAACGAGTCCAGATGCAGAGCGAAGGGATTGATGGTGACGTCGCGCTTCAATGTCGCATGCCACTGCGACAGGACCAGCGCGGCCAGCAGCGGCAGCGCGACACAGATGGCGGCCAGGCGCAGCGTCGAACGGTGGCTCGGATGGGGACGGAAGCGGATGGGCTCCTCGAGGTACTTCATGGAGAGCCACGCCGCGCCCAGGGAGACGGCGGCGGCGGCAACCTGCGGACCTGTCGACCCGGACCACCAGATTCCGGCGAAGACGATGAACGGCCAGTGCCACAGATACCAGCTGTACGAAAGGTTTCCGAACCACACCATGGGCTCAGTCGACAGGGCGGCACTGACGGGGTTGCGGGCCTCATGCGTCCCGGCCGCGATCACCAGCACGGCGCCAACGACCGGGAGAAGCGTCAACGGCCCCGGGTACGTCCCCGACTCCGTGATCACCACGAGGCCGATCGCGATCAACGCCGCCCCCGCAGCACCCGCGATCAACGCCGATCGCCGCGTCGCCAACCATGCCAGCGGAGCGACCGCGAGCAGCCCCCCGGCGGCGAACTCCCAGCCGCGGGTGAAGGCCGAGTAGTAGTCGAAACGTCCGAGGAATCCACCTGCCTCATCAGCAGGGACGACGAAGCTCAGCCACATAGCGAGGGCGAAGGACATCGCGGTGCCGATGAGGAGCATCCATCGGACTCGCACCAACGGCTGGCTCGACCGGAACCGCCGGATGCCAAGCCAGCTCAGGAGCAGCAGGGTTGGGAACACGACGTAGAACTGCTCCTCAACCGAGAGCGACCACGTGTGGAGCAGTGGGTTCAGCGCAGATGCCGCGTCGAAGTAGCCGCCGACGTCGAAGATCATCAGATACGTGTTCGCATTGATGAGCGCTGCGGCCGCGCCCGTGCGGGCCGTGGTTCCCATCGCGCCAATGGCGCCGAGCGCCATGCTGACCAAGAGGACGACCACCAGCATGAGCGCAAGCGCTGGCAGCAGTCTGCGGATCCGGGCGAAGTAGAAGGTCCGCATGACCAGCCGGCCGTCCGCCGACAGGCGCTTCATCAGCGCCCGCGTGATGACGAAGCCGGAGATCACGAAGAAGATGTCGACGCCCGTGAAGCCGCCCGGCAGGGGAAGGCCCGCGTGCAGAATCACCACGACGAGTACGGCGACCCCGCGAAGACCCTGAACATCACGACGGTACCCCCGCCTCGCCAACCCCTCGCGTGAATCGGGCGAGGTGGTAGCCGCGGACATGCCGCTCAACGTACCGCCCCTCGACTGCAGTGGACTCCGCTCAGGTCAGCGCTGACCGTATACGTTCTGGTAGCGCTCGAACAATGCATCAATGTCCTCAGGTGCGATCACTAGCGGCTCGCCCAACTGCCGGCTGACATGGACCGTCCGAAGTAGTCGTGCAAGGTCACATATGCCGCTCGGCGGATCCGCCCTATCCGCTCAGCAGTCGCCCGGACATCGGGCTACGCACCTGCTGCGACAACTGCGTGAGCACAGCGTTCTTGACCAGCCCACCCGCGCAGACGAGTTCACGCACCGGTACGCCGGCGTCGTCGAATGCCTCCGCGATGACGCGGGTCCCGTAGACCGTGGCCTCCAACAGTGCTCGGAAGGTTTCGTGCGGCTGTGTCCATCGTGATGCCCTGGACGAGGCCGGACAGTTCGTGGTTGACGAGAACCGACCTGTTGCCGCTGATCCAGTCCAGGACTGCCAGCCCTATCGGTGACGCTAGCCAGATGGTCGGGACGCTCCAACACGCCGTTCGCATACGCCGTCACGGCCGACCCCATCTCCGCGCCGTCCGTCACCCGAACGACGAGGGCCCTGCCCGAGAGCGTGCCGAAGTCAACACCCACCACGGATCTGACCGGCGACGAATCCGACTGTTCGACCACACCCGTGCTATTCCGCACCACGTCGGCAGAGTTCGGGCGCTCCCCATATCAGCCGGCGATGAGAAGCCTCCGTCGGCGTTCGAGCTGCGCTCGCACGTCCGCGTTGCGTGGCCGGGTAAAGGCTTCGGCATTCTCCTGGAAGACGTGCAGAACTGGTTTGGTGGCAACAAGCATCTCGTCAATGGCGCGCGTTGCTGCCGCCTGCGGCAGATCGATCGCCTCCCCAAACTGCAGGAACGCCTTGCGCGAGAGATCCTGGTCGCGACCGCTGAGGGTGAGAGCCAACGTGTCATCGCCATACGGCAGAGTGCTGGGCACGTCGTATATGGGGGCGATGCGCCATTCGCCACCGACATTGATGATGGATGCGTTCTTCGCGTGCAGGTCACCATTCCCGGTGAGCCAGGCAAAGAGCACCATGCGCATCATGTCTCGGGCTGCCACCCGTCGGGCCTGACATACTCCGATGAGCGCCCACGCCACCTGCTCCGACGTAACTCGATACTTGTCGGCCGGGTAAATGCCCAGTACTTGCGCACCATCCTCCACCGCGTACCGAATGAGTTGACCGTCGATCACACGACGGTCGAACCGCTCGATGAGGAGCCCGCGTTCGCCGGTCCGATCGACGATGATGCGGAACGCCGGGACCGGCAACCCCGCCTTCCTCGCGAGTCCGAGGAACCACGCCTCGTTGTCAACAAGGTTCGGAAACTCAGGAGGGGTGAGTTTCAGGATCGCATCCTCACCACCCGCCGATGCCGGCACGGTGATCATCGCCGCCGAAGCCTTGTCCTGGACACCAGCCATGCCCCGACGCTCAAGGAGTCCACTTCGGTCGAGGACCTCCCTGAAGGAGATGTCCGCGCCGTCACGCCAGACAACGGTCGGTTGGGGAAGCACTGGACGTTCGCCCGCCGGCACGACTCGCACGTCCCCTACCGGGTCTCCGCCGATAGCCAGAACCAGCGAGAGTTCATCGTCCAGGGATGTCTTGAGAGCTTCTCGAACAGCAGTCAGTCGCCGGCCCTCCGGGAGCAGCCCGGCGAAGAACGGCGGCACCGCACCGGCCGCAGTGACGAGCGGCTCGGACGAGATGGGCAGCGTTGTCGCAATAGCGGGACCGCCCGCGCCCAGGTAGCCATCGTCGTAGCGAAACACGATGCCGTCCCGAGTACGCCGCATCGTCGCTGCCCGTCGGTCGGCCTTCAGCACATCCGCGACGTCGACATCACGCAAGGCGCGCACGTCTGTGGCGATCGTCACGGTCGGGCCAGCGCACGGAGGTCGAGTCCTAGTGCAGCCAGGACGGCCACGACCTTGTCCAGTCGCACGCTCGGCTTGCCATGCTCCAGTTCACGAATGAAGCGCTCCGACGTGCCCGCCAGGTCCGCGAGGTCACGTTGCCGTAGGCCCAGCGAGCGGCGCCTGTCTCGGATATCGCGTCCCAGCCCGTCCATGGCATACTCCCAACCGGCACGATCATGCCGAATAGTCCGAGATTAGCCGCCTGGGTACCTCGAAAGCAATTGAACGGCACGGTCATGCCGCACGCCCCCGGCAAGCAGTCTCCCCCGGGAGTTGCTCACCTGGGCCTTCGTCGGATCCCTCCTCAGACGCGCTCTTCGACCGCCGTACCCGCCAAACCATGGGAGCCGACAAGAAGCGCAGATCAGTGACCGCAGCCCTGTGGCGCTCGCCTCGATCACGACCGCCCGCGAACGCCCCTTCGCCTGGGGAAATCCCCAGACAACGCGTCACGAGGCAGCCAACCGCCCTACGTTGCCCGTATGGGCGAACACGACCTCATGCGCAAGCTCCTCGTCGTAGAGGACGACACCTTCACCGGTGCCCTGCTGGCTGACGTCCTGCGCTCGCATGGATTCGAGGTTCGGGTCGAGCATTCAGCTGCCGAGGCACGCAAGGCGATGGACTCCTACGACGCCGACGGCGCCCTCATCGACATCCAGCTGGGCGATGGCCCATCGGGTGTAGCGCTGGCCCACCTCTTCCATGACCAGTACCCCGAATGCGCACTGGCCTTCTTGACCCGCTTCCCCGATCAGCACGCTGCTGGCCTGGTCGAAGCGGATATCCCAGAGGGCTGCGGCTTCCTGCGTAAGGATCGGATCGCCGACAGCGACTACCTGATGGCGGCGCTGGAGGAGGTGCTCACCGACCACGGTGGGGACTTCCGCGACGATCTGTTGTCCGACCGTCCGCTGGCACAACTGTCACCCACCCAGCTTGATGTGCTCCGGCTGGTTGCCTCAGGTCTGACGAATGCCGCGATCGCGCGACGACGGGGGACCAGTGAGTCCGCCGTTGAGCAGTCCCTCACTGCGATCATCAAGGCACTGGGGATTCCCGTGGCCGGAGAGGTCAATCCGCGGATGGAGATGGCCCGGCAGTACATCCTCGTAGCGGGCATTCCCGAACGGACGTGAGCACTAGCGTGGGGCGGGTGCTTGATCGCCTGTCCGGCCCGTCGCTGATCGCCTGGCCGACGTTCTGGCTCGTCCTTGCGCTGTCCACCATGATGACCGCGCTCACGAGCGCCGCCCTCTTCGCCGCCGACCCCCTGCGAATAGCAGTCGCCATCCTGATCGGGCACCTGGTGATGTTCGCGATTCTCGGTGGTGGCTATCTGCTGATGAGACAGGGGAGTGCACGCACCCGCGCGTTCACGATCATCCCCCTCATCGCCATCGCTACCGCTGGACGCGGCATCGCATTGGCCAGCTCGCTCGCGGCTCTCGGCCTGCAGTCACCTCCGCAGTGGCTGCTGCGCATCGGGGGCAGCATGCTCAGCAACTCGATGGTCATCATTCTCGTCGTCCTGGTCGTCGCTTCGATTCGCGAGCATCGCGCATTGCTGGCCGAGTACATGAGACGCAATGCGGAACTGAAGGTCGCCCGTGAGCGTGCCCATCGAGAGATCACCGAGCGGCACCAGGAGGTGATCGAACGCGTGCGCCGGCAATTGCTCGACCGCATTGACGAGATGGCAGGGCAGTCTCCCATCGACGTTCGAAATGCCATGCAGAACACGGTCGAGGATGTCGTTCGACCCCTCAGCCACGATCTGGCTCGGCAGACCCCTGTCCTCGAGAGTCAGCCCGATGGCCTGCCGTCACCGCGCATCGACTGGAGTGCAGTTGCATCCGATGCGACCACAGGGCGCCCCTTGCCTGCCGTTGCTGTCGCGCTCACGATGATCGTCATCGGGGCAACCTGGACGTTCACCGCCTTTCCTGTGCCCGCCGCAGCAACCGTGCTGGTGTCCGGCTTCGTCGTGATCTGGCTGCTCTGCATGGCCAGCAACGAGATCCTGCAGCGCACCTCGGGCAGTTTCGGACCGCTGGGTCGAAGCCTCGTGATGACCCTGCTCCTCGTTGCTACCGGCCTCGTCACCGGATTCGCGGCCACCATCACCCTTCCCCCGGACTCACAGGTGCGTACCGTCGCAGCGAGCGACGCCATCCTCATTCCCATCCTCGGCTGGCTCCTGGCTGGCGCACGGGCGGCACAGAACCAGCAGCGCCGGCTCGAGGAGGCAATGCGTGAGGTGAACGAGACGATCGCCTGGGAGGTCGCACGGGCGGGCGAGACCCAGTGGCAGCAGCGACGAGCCCTGTCACGTGCACTGCACGGACCTGTGCAGAGCGCCATCGGCGGAGCTGCGGTGCGGCTTGACCTCGCCCTGCAGTCCGGTGAACCGACCGAGTTGCTGATCGACGAGCTGCGGCAGCGGGTCGTCGATGCCATCGATCTCCTCGGCGCGAAGCAACCGGATGCCGATCTAGCGGCTGCCATCAGCCAGTTGCAGGCGGTCTACCAAGGTGCCTGCGAGATCGAGCTGCACGCGAAAGTGCCTGCGATGCGAAGACTCGCAGCCGACAGCACCTGCTCAACCGCAAGCACCGACCTGATCAGCGAGGCGGTCTGGAACGCCATCCGCCACGGCAAGGCCCGGCACGTGCTCATCGATGTCACGCCCACCACGCCAGCAACGATCCGCATCACCGTGCAGGACGACGGCGCCACAGATGAGACCGACCATGACGCGCGCACCGGCCTCGGGACACAGATGCTGGAGGAAGTCACCCTCGAGTGGTCGCGCACCTACACGTCGTCCGGCACCACGCTCGTCGCGCTGCTGCCGACTGCGTGACGCGGGAGTCTCCGTCGGCTCTTCAGGGGAGGCTGAGGGCAGCCTTGAGACCATCATTGATGGCATCCATCGTCCGAGCGGTCAGCGCACCGATGTCGGCATTCACCTCATCGGAGTAAAGGTCGTAGATGTCGTCACAGACGACACGGCCGCCCGGCAGCACCTCGGTTGAGGGAATCTCGACGATGCTGGGAAGCAGTGGTTTCGCCGACGTCGTGAATCTGACCACGAGGACACTGTCGAGTTTGCGGTTACGACTGTTGTTCGAGACAACGACGAAGAACTTGTCCTGGTCGAATCCCGAAGGCCGGGCTCGATAGACACGGCCGCGAACGAGGGTAGTCACGACTCGTCCGCCCAAGCGGGGGTGCGACGGCGCGAGACTCGGCGACGCGCCGCGGAACTCTCGGCGTACTCAGTCGCCAACTGCTCATAGCCCTCCTCCTCGGCGTTCGTCCGAATCGCTGCCAGGCCCGCCGCTAGGACGGCATGGAGCAGCACGGCCTCCCCGACCTCCTCATCGGCACTCGGTCCCGTGGCGGAGAGGCGTTCTAGCGCCCTGCGGAACGCAGGTGAAGTCCGCAACAAGGTGAGATCAGCCTCGTCCTTGGCCGTGAGCGGGACATTTGGGCGCCGCACCACCCGTTGGCTCATCCGAGTGCTCATAACGGACATTGTGCTGTAGTCACTAATGCACGTCAATGCATCACAATGTGCATCACTAGTCGGCTCGTGGATCTGTGGACGTGGAGACGGGCGGCTCATGGCGGCCAGTGTCCTGGGGCGATCCTGTGGATCGTTAGTTGCGATCCACAGGATTGACGGTGTAGTCGCGACCCTGAGGCAGCGCCTAGTGCATGAAGGTGTCCGGGTGCTTCACGTCCGGCTCGGTACCGTCGAGCGCCTCTATCGCCGCGATGTCCGACGGGTCAAGGTCGATGTCCTGAGCGCGAAGGTTCTGCATGAGCCGCTGCGTGTTGGATGACTTGGGAATCGCACACAGTCCCACGTTGACGTGCCATGCGAGGATCACCTGCCCGGGAGTGCAGCCGTACTTGTCTGCGAGGTCGCTGAAGATCGGCAGTTCCACCAGACCTGTTCCCTGACCGAGCGGCGACCACGACTGCGTCACGATCCCGAGTTCGGCGTTGTACGCACGAGGACCTCGCTGCAGGTGGCGCGGGTTGACCTGCAACTGGTTGAGCTCCGGTACAACGCCCGTTGCCGAGATGATCCGATCGAGGTACTTCGGCAGGAAGTT
>CAIVQM010000262.1 GCA_903908025.1 uncultured bacterium | reverse complement strand
TGTTAGCAGGAATGTGCACGCCGCTGAGTTCAGAGTCGACCGTTGATCGTCGGAACAGGCCCTGAACCGAACTCGCCATTCGCAGCGACTCGTCTGCGAAGTTGCGCAGCAGGCTGCGATCGTTGCGCAGCAACTCCATCTGATCAGGGTGCTCCAGCAGCAGGAGCATCGCATTGGCGATGGCATCTGCCGTCGTGGTGTAGCCGCCCGTCACGAGCTGATTCATCACGTTCTGAAGTTCGGCCATCGACAGGGCCTCGTCGCCCTCCGCAGACTCAACGACGAGTGCCGACATCAGATCACCGGTCGGGTTCGCGGTGCGCGCTTCCAGCAGAGGAGCGAAGAAGTGCTGCGCCTCCGCCTCGACCTCCGAGTAGTGCTTCGCAGATGCCTCGTCAACGAGCAGCCCCTGGGCCGGCGAGAGCATCGCGTCTGACCAGCGCTTGAACGTGCCGATCTCGTTGGCATCGAGCCCGATCTGCTCGGCGATGACGATGCCCGGCAGAGGGAAGGCGAACTCCGCGACGAAGTCGCAAGTGCCCTTGTCGATGAATGCGTCGATGAGGGCGGTGCTCGTGCGCTCGACGCTCGGCACCATGCCCTTGACCATCGACGGGGTGAAGGCTCGGTTGATCAACCGCCGATAGCGGCTGTGCTCAGGCGGATCAGTGCGCTGAAGGGTCTGCACGTGACCCCAGCCGACCTCCGCCAGGTGCTCGTCATACATCCGACCGAGATCCGCCGCCGCTTCACCAGCGAGCTGCTCGATCATGATGTCGTTGGAGTACGTCTGCGGATCGCCGAGGACGGTCTTGAGGTCCTCGTACGTGGAGATGACGTAGAAGCCCGTCTCGGGCATGCGGTAGACCGGTGCCTTCTCGCGCAACTCCGCATAGTGATCGAACGGGCACGCCTGCACCGCAGGATCAAGCAGACTGCCGTCAATGGCGGGCGCTTCGGACACGTCGGTCATGCGTGCTCCTGTCATGGGGGTGCTGGCCATGACATCAGCGGGGCGGCAGCCTGTCAATCGATTCCGGCAAATGGGATAGATGACTTTTTGCGGACCAACTAGCGGTGTTCGACGGACTTCCCGCCGTCACGTCCGCCGCCGATGAGGATGTTCTGTCCCGTCACCCAGTCCGATGCCGGCGAAGCGAAGTACAGAACAGCCGCGGCCATGTCCTCTGGGGTGCCCATCCGGCCCAGCGGGACCGTGCCGGCGAGCTTCTCGATGTCCGCCTCCGTGAACTGCAGGACGCGGTAGAAGGATTCCGTCGGCACCATGCCGGGCGAGATCGCATTGACGCGGATGCCCTGGGACGCGAGTTCCGCCGCCATGGTCTGCGTCAGGTTGAGCAGAGCCGCCTTGGATGCGGCATACGCACCGGTGTTGGGCGCGGCCCGCATCCCGGCACCCGACGAGACGTTGACGATGGACCCGCCGCGCGTCATCCGCAGTGCCGCCTCGCGCGCACCGGCGGCGGCAGCGATCACGTTGAGTTCGAGCATGTCGCGCATCTGGTCGTCGGTCGTCACCGTCAACGGCTGCACATGGGCATCGTCGGTACCGCCCGCATTGTTCACCCAGATATCGAGACGGCCGAACTCGGCGATAGCCGCCTCGGCGAGGCGCTCGGACATCCCGCTGACCTTCAGATCACCGGGCACCTCGAGGGCACGTCGGCCGCGCGCACGCACCTCGTCAGCGACCGCTGCGACGTCTTCACTCCGGCGACTCGTAATCACAACATCGGCGCCCGCCTCCGCTAACGCGAGGGCGATTCCCCGGCCGATGCCACGACCGGAGCCAGTGACAACAGCGACACGATCGTCGATGCGGAAGAGGTCGAGGATGGACATCGCTCGAGTATGCCAGCACCGTTCCCGCGCACCCCCGCGGTCTTGAGGTTGCGGGCGTTTCGGGGGCCCTGAAACGCCCGCAACCTCAAGCTCGCGGGGGTTAAGCCGTGCCGCGCGTCAGTAGACGATGCCGAAGACCGACGTGCCGCAGCCCTGGCAGAGTTCCTCACCGACGGCGAACTCGGGCGCCACCAGTGCACCGCAGTAGCGGCACATGACCAACGTGGGCGCCTTGGCGGCGGCGGCTGCGTCAACGGCCTGCCGCAGGTCGGCGAGAAAGACATCGACCTCGGCTGACCGCGCATCACGTGGCGGCGTCGCCAGGACACCCGTCTCGCCCGTGAGGGACCACAGCAGGGGCGAGGCCCCCTGCCACTCGCCCACCGCCACGCCGACGATCACCTGCGGATTCGGGTCGTCGGTCACGAGGATCGCGACGGACGGGCCAGCGCGGCCGACGAACAGCGTCCCCGATCGCTCCATCTCCCGTTCGGGGATCCGCTCGGAGACCTGCCAGGGCCCGCCGATCGACTCAAGAAGCTCGCGCGGACCCAGGCGCAGTCGCTGCGACAGTTGCGTCGTATCCGACTCGTCGATCCACATGCCGCCATCGTGTCACGCCGCCATGTCCACCGATCCCGACTGGCCAGGCGCGCGTTCGTGCCGGTCCAACTGCTTGAGTAGTCCCGTGCCGACCAACGTGCCCCTGCTCGGGCTGACCCCGTCCGAAGGACCCTTCGACCTCATCACGGGCATCCCCGTCCACCCACTGGTGGTCCACGCCGTTGTCGTGCTGCTCCCCTTGGCTGCCCTCGCACTTATCGTGATCGTCCTGGTCCCGCGCACGCGTGGCACCTTCGGCTGGCTCGTGCTGGCTGGCCTGTTCATCGGCGCCGGAGCGGCGTTCGTTGCCAAGGAGTCCGGTGAGGCTCTCGCAGCCCGCGTCGGGCTTCCCCAGCAGCATGCGAGCTGGGGCGATCGGCTCCCGATCGTCGCCGTCCTGCTGCTCCTCGTTGCCGCAATCTGGTTCTGGCGCCAGCGCGGTTCACGAGTGGGCGAGGCAGCGCCGACGTCGACACTGACAAAGGTGCTCGGGATCGTCTCGATCGTCCTTGCCGTGACCGCCATCGGACTGACCATCGTGGTCGGGCATTCGGGGGCCGAGGCGGTGTGGCAGGGCCGTATCCCGGCTAGCGCAGCGACCCGGACCGGTCCAATAGGAACGACGGGCCTCACGGCGGCCCAGGTGCAGGCCCACAGCACCCCTGCCGACTGCTGGACCATCGTCGGCGACGGGGTCTACGACCTGACGACCTGGATCCGCCAGCATCCCGGCGGCAGCCGGTCGATCGAGGGCATGTGCGGAGTCGATGCCACGGCGGCCTTCGATGCCCAGCACGGGGGCCGCGACGTACCGACGAGGGTGCTGCAGGGCTACGCCGTCACGGCCTCCTAGGGGCATTTGGATACCCCTAGGGGTACACTGGACGTGTGTCCGAGCAACTACACGACGACGACCAGCACGAGCACAGGCGTGTCCACGACCGCCGGTACAAGATCTTCGCCGCCCTGCTCGCCACGACCATCCTGTTCTTCGCGGCCATCTCGATCACCGTCGTCGTCCTCTCCTCCTAGCTCCCTGCTCGGGTGGGCGGCCGGGCGGGATTCCGGCAGAAATCCGGTCAAGGGGACCCCACGTTTGCTGTTTCGCCCCTCATAGGAGACACTCATCGTGGGACGGAGATTCCAGCACCACAGAACGTGGCCATGCACAGGAATCTACTGACCACGTGATGGGCGTCCGTCCGCCACGATCTTTTGAAGGAGAATGTTCAAGATGGCTCAAGGCAAAGTGAAGTGGTTCAACGCGGAAAAGGGCTTCGGCTTCATCGAGCAGGCTGACGGTGGCCCCGACGTGTTCGTCCACTACTCGGCCATCGACTCCAGCGGCTACCGCTCGCTGGACGAGAACCAGGCCGTTGAGTTCGACATCACGCAGGGCCCGAAGGGCCCGCAGGCCGACAAGGTCCGCGTGATCTGATTCGACTCAGCACCGAGAAGGGCCCAGCCGAAAGGCTGGGCCCTTCTCATATCCCGGGGTTGGGCTGCCCACGATTGGTGCGCTAAGCCTGCTGAGGCAGGGACCCGTAGCAGCGGGTCGGGGTGAGCCGAGCCACCAGCCGCTGGTCGGCGACCATGGCAGCGCGGTACTCAGCCCAGTCCGCATGCTCGCCCTGCATCTGCCGGTAGAGCTCGACCAGCTCGTCAACCGTCGCATCAGACGGATCCGCCGCAACCGGGGTCAACGTGACATCGGCCTCGATGACGACATAGGACCAGAAGTTCGGCGCAGTCACGTGCAGTGAGACCCGCGGATCGCGCGCCATGTTGGCGGTCTTCGCACGGCTGGCGGTGACGGAGATGCGAATCAGGCCGTCTTCGGCGATGGTGAACATGATGTTCGACAGTTGCGGCCGCCCATCGGCCTTCGCGGTGGCGAGAACCCCGCGTTTGATGGGCTGAGCGTAGGCGAGAGCGTCATTGAGTTCCATCCCACCAGTGTCCCCCACCAGCATCACCACGCGACACAATGCCCATGTGGATGTCAATCCCCTGCGTACGGGCATAGCCCTGGCACTCCTGCTGTCAGCGGCGTTTGCCGTCATGACCGTCGGCGGCCTGAGCTACCGGCGCGAGATGCTGATCGCCGCAGCACGCGCCTTCGTCCAGCTCATCGTGGTCGCGCTGGTCATCGCCTGGATCTTCACCCACCCGCAAGGGGCCTTCCTGTACCTCGGAATCATGCTCATCGTCGCGGCGTACACCTCCAACCGTCGCATCGGTGGCGACAATCGCGACCGGATGGGCGTACTGCTCGCGATCTTCCTCGGCGCGGCGGCAACGACCACCATCGTCGCCGTCACAGGTGCGCTGGAGTTCAGTGCGCAGACCCTGCTGCCCTTCGCCGCGCAGATGATCGGCGGGGCGATGACGACGGCGTCCCTCGCGGGCGTGCGCCTGCGCGACGACGTGCACGACCAGCTGACCACCTTCGAGGGGTACGTCGCGCTCGGCGCGACTTACCAGCAGGCTGGTCGGGAGTTCGCCAAGCGCGCCTCTGAGAAGTCACTCTTCCCCACTCTCGATCAGACGAAGAGCGCCGGGCTGGTCACCCTCCCGGGCGCCTTCGTCGGAATGCTCCTCGGTGGTGCGTCCCCCCTCGCCGCCGCCCAGGTGCAGTTGCTCGTTCTCATCGGACTCCTGCTTGTGCAGGCCATCACGGCCCTCGTCACCACCCGGCTCATCAGCCCGCTGCCGCCTGACCTCGGTCGCAGCATCGCCGTCACCGAGGCGGTGGCATGAACGACGTCTTCGTCCTCGATCACGTGAGCGTGTCCTACGGCACGACTACTGCCCTCCGCGATGTCAGCATGACCATCCCGCGGGGTGGGATCACCTCCCTCATCGGGCCGAGCGGATGCGGCAAGTCGACGCTGCTCCGCACCCTGAACCGTCTCAACGATCTCGTGGCCGGGGCGCGGCTCGAGGGCACCGTGACATTCGATGGCGCGGACATTCACTCCCCCGATACTGACCTCGTCGACCTGCGTCGACGCGTGGGGATGGTGTTCCAGAAGCCGAACCCCTTCCCCAAGTCGGTGTACGACAACGTGGCCTATGGGCCGCGGTTGCATGGCAGTCCGATCGATCTCGACGGCCTCGTCGAGCGCTCACTCGTGCGCGCGGGACTGTGGGACGAGGTGACGGACGACCTCACCAAGCCGGCGACCCCCCTCTCCGGCGGGCAGCAGCAGCGACTCGTCATCGCGAGGTGTCTCGCCGTTGAGCCGGAGGTGATCCTGATGGACGAGCCGACCGCATCGCTGGACCCCGTGGCGACGGCGACGATCGAGGAACTGACCCGCGAGCTCTCGGCCATCTACACGATCGTGCTGGTGACGCACGACCTCCGGCAGGCGGCCCGCATCTCGGACCGCACAGCGTTCTTCGCCGCGCACGCGCATGACGACGACACGCGACACGGGGAACTCGTTGAATACGGGCCTACTGCTGAGATCTTCGACAGCCCGGCAGATGAGCGCACTCGCGAGTACGTCACCGGCGGCCGCGACTGAACGACCGCTTCCCGGATCGTCATGCGAGCAGGAGCACCAGAACCACATCGAGGACGACCACGGCCAGCAGGCTGGTGAACATCGCGGACGGCGATGCCGATCGGACTGCGTAGAGGATCGCCAGCAGGAATCCCAGCAGGACAAGGGCCGCCATCAGCGGCGAGGTCGCCAGCATCACGCCGGCGAGGATGGCCGTCCCCACCCCCAGCAGCACCCAGCCGACCAGCGTGGCCCGACGTGCTCCCAGCCGGCCGACGACGCCCCCGATGCCAAGGGATGTGTCGGATTCGATATCGGTGAGCGCGTTCGCCAGATGTGCGCTGACACCAATGATCGCGAAGGCGGCTACCAGCCACACGGGGGGCGCCGTGCCGTCGAGCCCGTACGTGAGGAAGGGCGGCAGTGCGCCGAAGGCGATCAGGTACGGCAGCCATGACCAGATAGTGCGTGACAGGAGAAGGTTGTAGGTCCAGCCCATCAGGACGCCCAGCACGTGGAAACTGCCGCCGATCCAGCCGGCCACCAGCCAGCTGAGCGCCACGGATGCGGTGACAGCCAGGGCTGCCGCCCACCAGAGGGTTCGACTGGTGACGGTCCCCGCGACCGTCGGCTTGGACCGGCGGACTGCCAGCGCGTCCAGACGGGCATCGAATGCATCATTGCTCCAGCCGACGGAGAGCTGCCCGGTGAGGACGGCGGCGAAGACCCCGATCAGCCCGACCCCCACCCAGCCCAGGCTCCAGGCCAGTGCCGAGACGACAAAGGTCACCACGAGCGTGGGGCCGGGGTGGCACGACCGGGCCAAGGAGCGGATCATCCGGGCCACCGTAGCCCGATGGATGAGCGGCCCTGGCATATGTGGGCGACAATGCCGTCATGCCCTCACCCGACTCCCTCAGCACCCTCGACTTCGTCGACAACCACGGCAACAC
>CAIVQM010000261.1 GCA_903908025.1 uncultured bacterium | reverse complement strand
TTCCCGATGGTCGCGTCGTCCCAGGCGCCCCATGGCGCCCCCATCGGCACGAGGACGTCGAAGTCACGGGGATCGGGGAAATCGAAGGGCTGATTGGGCTGCCGGAAGTTCTCGGGTGCGACGACAACCTGCTCGACGATCTCGAATCCCCGGTGGGCCAGCCGCTCGGCGACCGGACCCGGCGGGCTCACATGGTCGTGCTGCAGGATCAGGGCGCGCACGGCGGTTCCTTCCGTCAAGAGGGCGACACGATGCCCGTCTTCCGTCTACTATCCACGAGATCGTTGGGAGCCTAACGATCTCGTGATCACGCACCGTAGCGGCTTCGACCTGACTGTGAAGGGCCTTTCATGCGCAACGACCTTGCAGACATCCGGCGTGAACTCGACACGCAGGGCATCGACATCCTGCGGCTCATCTGGCCGGATGTCCTGGGGCTGACCCGGTCCAAGGACATCACGGTGTCGCAGCTCGAGCGGGCGGCCGGCCATGGGCCGACGTTCTGCCAGGCGACGTGGGTCACGACGACACGTGGCGAGGTGCTCGATGGCCACGGGAGCCTCCAGGACGGACTGTCCGACATGGTCTCGCGGCTCGATGCCGACACCATCAGGCCGATTCCGTGGGTGCCGGGTGTCGCTGTGGGCATCGCTGACATCGATGAGCCGGACGGCTCACCCAACATGATCTCGCCGCGCACGCTCCTGCGTCGCGTCATCGCCGAGTACAAGTTGCTGGGGCTCATCCCGATCGTCGGACCGGAGCTGGAGTTCTATCTCGCCCAGCAGGGCGAGGACGGCTGGGAACGGATCATCAACAAGACGGGTCGCGTCTACACGACCGGCTCCGCAGTGGACCCCGATGGCACGTTCCTGCACCTGTTGCGAATGATCGACCGGCTCTCCATCGGAGCCTTCGCCGGCAATCACGAGTTCTGCCCGTCGCAGTACGAGATCAACCTGTGGCACGGCGAGGCGCTCGACGCGGCGGACCGCTGCTTCCTGCTGAAGAACGCAGTGAAGGACATCAGCGCCAGTCGTGGCGTGTTGGGCACCTTCATCGGGAAGCCATGGGCGGACGAAGGCGGCAGCGGCTTCCACGTTCACCTCTCGGTCACCGACATCGAGGGCGACCAGATGATGGACGAGACCGATGGCGAGCTGTCGACCATCACCAAGCGGATGATCGCGGGAATCCTCGAGCATGCGCCGGCACTCGTCGCATTCTGCAATCCGACGATCAACGCATACAAGCGACTGGGTCCGGACACGATGGCCCCGTACCGCTCCAACTGGGGATACGACAACCGCACGACCTTCGTGCGCATCCCACCGGAGCGCGGGCCCGGTGCTCGTATCGAGGTGCGCATCGGCGATGGTGCCGCGAACCCGTACGTCGTCATCGCCGTCATCCTGGCCGCTGCGCTCGACGGGCTCAGCCGCCAGCTCGAGTGCCCCCCGGCATCAGAGGGGTGGACCTACGAGGACGAGTCGCGGCCGGCACTGCCGATGACGTTCGCGGACGCGCTCGATGCGATGACGGCCGACACCTACCTCACCGGGATCCTCGGCGAGCCGTTCGTCAGCACCTACGAGACGTTGAAGCGTGATGAGATCCGGCGCTACGAGGAGGCCGTCGAGGATCCGTCGACCCGCGAGATCACGCAGTGGGAGCTCGACGAGTACATCGAGGACTTCTAAGCGGAACGGCGCGTCACCAGGTGACGTGCAGTTCGGCCGGGGCGCGGAACTCCCAGCCCCGGAAGCAGACCTCGTGTTCGGGGTCGAGAGCCAGTTCGGGCATCGCCTCGACCAGCATCTGCAGGGCGATGCGCTCCTGCCCGCGGGCGAAGGCGTGTCCTGCGCAGAAGTGCGGGCCGTAGCCGAATGCGGCGTTCGGTCGACGTTCGCGGCGCACGTCGAACAGGTCCGGATCGGTGAATGCGTCGTCGTCGCGACAGGCGCTCGCGACGACTGCGCCGACGGGGGCTCCGGCGGGAATCAGTACTCCGCCCAACTCGATGTCACGCACGGCCTGTCGGGTCTGGGTGCCGATCGGTGCGACCCAGCGCAGGCCCTCGTTGACGACGTCGTCCCAGCGTGCGGGCTCGGCACGCACCAGATCCAGCTGTTCCGTGTCGGCCAGCAGCCCGTAGAGACAGGAACCCGCTCCGTGACCTGGCTCCTGCATCCCGCCGAGGATGATCACCTTCAACGAAGGCAGCACCTGCTCGATCGACCGCGGCCTGCCGACCGGGCAGCCCGATGTCAGCATCGAGGCGATCGTGGAGTCGTCGGGTTCGGACTGGAGCCGCGTCATCAAGGGCCGCAGTGCCGCGTCGATCGCGGCAGCCGTCTGGTCGCTTATCTGCTGCTTGACGGGATCGCCCTCGAAGTTGATGGCACCCATGGCGAGCCCGTGGAACCACTCCTGCAGCGTGTCCGCTGACAGGTGGCCGAGGCCGAGCACCTGCCCGAGACTGAGGACGGAGATGGGCTCGAAGTACGACGACATGAGCTCAGCGCGATGGTCAGGGCGCTTGAGCAGGGAGTCCAGAGCCGCCTGCGCGATGGGGGTGACGAGGTCGTCGATGTAAGACGCCACGACGCGCGGCTTGTACTTCGCATCGAGGCTGCGGCGCAGGTCGAGATGGCGCTCGCCATCCATCGTGAGAATCGTCGGACCGCCGAACGAACGGTCAAGTGGCGAGTCGGTGACCTCGGCGGTGAACAGTTCGGGATGCGTCGTGACGTACTCGACATCGTCAGCACGCGTGATGAGCCACAGGTTGACGGCCGGAACCCACGCCACCGGCTGGTCGGCGCGGAGTCTCGCGTACACCGGGTACGGGTCCTCGTCGAGCTGCTCAACGGTGATGGTGTCCGCAAAGGTCATGGGATCAGCCTGTCAGGGCGTCGACGCGTGCGATGACCTCTCGGCAGAAATCCGCGTGCTGATCGCGCTCGTCGATGAAGATCGATGGCTTGATGCAGAACGTCGTGAAGCCGAGATCCATCTGGCGCGGGATCTCCCTGAGCGCCTCGGGGAGCGGGGCCACCGAGTCGTCTGAGGGGAAGTCGACGCGGGTTCCCCCGAC
>CAIVQM010000260.1 GCA_903908025.1 uncultured bacterium | reverse complement strand
GGTGCCGCGCACGGTGCCCGAGAGGTGCAGGGTGTCGTCCTCCTCCCCGCCGCTCAATCGTCGACGCGCGTCGACAGCGAGCTGCCGGACGACAAGCCCCACGCCCTCGCCGTCACCGCCGGACATCGTCATCGCCGCACGAGCGCCTGCCGCCAGCACGGCGGTTCCGGAATCGTCAGCATGTGCAGTGAGGGAGAACACGCGAGAACCCTAGCCATCCGATGCCATCTTCGAATCCCCACCCGCTGGGGCTGACGCACGGCGATTTGTGACGTATTGTCAAACCATCACCGATTCAGGGACGGTAGACATGACACGAGCACGCAGGGGCCTCCTGGCCTCCACCATCATCACCGGCATCCTGCTGGCCACGGCAGCCCCCGCCATGGCCGGCGACACCGGTTCCGCGCTGCGCAGCCCCGTGGGCGACTGGCGCACGAAGACCGCGGGCATCGCGCAGACCATCACCTTCACTGCCGACGGCAAGGTCTACGGCGACTCCGGCTGCAACCGATTCGCGGGTGGCTACACCGTCGACGGTGACCGGATCGAGATCGGCCCGCTGGCCTCGACGATGATGATGTGCCCAGAGCCGCAGATGGATGCCGAGGCCAGTTTCCTGTTCAAGATGCAGGCTGCCCAGAGCTTCATCGCGACGAAGAAGGTCCTCAAGGTCTTCACCATCAAGGACGTCGTGCGGTTCGTGGCAAACTGACGGGATGCCCACAGCGGTCGTCCTGTCACATGACTGGATAGCCGGCGAACTCGGGCACCTCGAACCGTGGCTTGTCGATAGCGGTTTCTCGATCGTGCGCGTCTTCCGAGAGCAGCGCTCGTCGATACCCGCCGGTGATCTGCTCATCATCATGGGATCGCCGGCCTCGGTCGTACCGGGATTCCGTGATGCGGACGCCAATGCGGAGATTGCGGCCGTAGGCGCATGGGTCGCTCAGGGCAGGCCCTACCTCGGCCTGTGCTTCGGCGCTCAGGTACTGGCTACCGCTCTGGGCGGCAGCGTCCGGCGCATGCCCGGTGAGTTCCGCGGCTATGTGCCGGTCGACGCCGACACACCGCATGCAGCCCTCGGCGACGGTCGTTGGACCGTCTGGCACAACGACGCCATCACGGCGCCCCCGGGCGCTGAGCTGCTCGGCTCCCTCGACCACGCCGATCTGGCCTTCCGCGTGGGCAACGCGTGGGGGCTGCAGCCGCACATCGAGGTCACACCCGACACACTCGAGCGCATGGCAATTGCCCTTGGGGCAACCCCCGAGCAGTACCAACCGATTGTCGGCGCCTTGAGCGACGACTCAGCCCTCAACGCACTGCGCGCACGGGCTCTGCTCGACACATTCCTCGAGCAGACCGCAGCGACCTAGGACGGCGCCAGGGTGCCCGCGAAGATCTGCCACGCCAGCAGCGACTTCGCCACCAGGCTCAGCACGATGTACGTGCGCTCGCCATTCAGGTAGTTGGCCCACCGACCAACGCGCTTGTACTGCAGCCACTGCACGATGGCGAAGATGTTGAAGAAGATGAACAGCGAGATGATGATTCCGTATACGAATGCTGGCGGTTCAGCCGCCGACTTCGCCCCCGGTGCAATCACGTAGAGCAACACGACCAGCCACGGAACGATGCCGGCGATGCAGCCGAAGATGAATGGCAGCCACCCGCCGTCGCCCGGCGTCTCGTACTTCTCCTGCAGCCACCCGAACAGGATCATCGACGCGTTGACGCCAAAGATCGCGATCAAGGCAGCCGCATCACTGATGCCCACGATCTGCGCGATGAGCACGATCATGACCGACGAGCTGATGGAGTATTCGACCCACCGGAAGTAGTTGTGCTGAGCAACGAGGCCAGCGGCGTAGCGGCGGTAGAACAGGGGACTGGCCACCAGGAAGTGGAACAACGCAGAGAGCGCGAAGAAGATCGCGACTCCGATTGCGATGCGTGACTCGAAGAGCACCACAGGGGCAGCAGAGGGAGTCCCGGGCGGCCCCTCCATGTAGGCGGCGGTCACCGGAAGCGCGAAGTCATTCGCCAGGGCCAGGATCAGGATGAGTTGCACCAGATGGGCGAATCCAGCGATGACATTGAGCCGCCGCAACTTGCTCAACTGCCGGGTCTGGTCGGGTGTCGCTTCCGGTGCTGTGATCGTCGTCATCCCTTGATCGTCACACGAGCGGCGCCACACCGCGAATCGGCCGCCCCTTCAGCGAGCCGCTACGACGAGATCCGTACGCGTCCGTCGGGTCCGAAGGTGAAGTAGCTGACGCCCTGATCGTTGAGGGGGAGCCGGTCAGCGCCATCCGTGCCAAGCGTCACGTGGACCTTCTGGGTGCTCCACTTGGTGATGTCCACGAGCAGCTCGGCCAGCTCCGCGTCGGTGAAGTGCTCATGTGCCTGAGCGACGAGCGCGTCGCTCATCTCCGACGGCCGCCAGATGAACGTATCGACGATGCGCAGAGCAACCTTGTATCGCTCGTCGAGATCGCTCGCCTCGTAGTAGTCGATCTTCACTGTGAGTGCATCATCGGCTCCAGCAAGGGCTGCCTCAGACAACCGCAGTGTCTGGCAGATACGGCAATCGTGCTGACGTGCGCAGCGAAGGCGGACCAGTTCGGTCAGGACGGGATCGAGTAAGGGGGAACGCACCACGGCGTCCTGGTAGTCAGCCAGCAGCGACACGAGTGCGGCATCGCGCCCGACCGGACGGTTGTCGTCGCCGACGACGACCCGCGTGCCACGCGTCATGAGCCGCCGCCGAGCAGTCGGTCGCCGGCAACGCGGAGCCGTGTCCGCGCCTCGATCGCGTAGGACGCCATCACCAGATCAGCCAGCCCGCCGGGCACGAAGTGCCGGTCCGCCCGTTGCACGGTGGCGTCGTCCAGCGAGGCCACATCGATCAGCATCTGCTCGATGACCGCCGCCACGTCGGCCTCACGCTCGTCGCGAGGAGGCGCGGGGATCGGACCGTCGGCCACCAGATGCTCGATGCGTTCCCGAACCAGTGAAAGCAACTCGACATCGACGAGGTCCTCAGCGTGCATGCTCGCCGCATCAAGCAGCGTCATCGCCTCGGGCTGGTACTCGCGGAGCGTCACCGTGCCATCGTAGGCAGTGGCGTCCTTCTGCGAGGATGCCCACGTGCCCCGACCCGACGTGGTCCTCTGCGATCTCGACGGCACGATCACCGACTCCATTCCCGGCATCCTGCGCTGCCTGCGGCAGGCCCTGCCGACGATCGACATGGAACACCTCACTGACGACGACCTCCGCGTGTGGCTCGGCCCACCGCTGCGGCACACCCTGCTCGAGGTGCATGGCCGGTCGGAGGCCGAGCTCAACGTCTTCGTCGAGGCCTACCGAGCGGAGTACTTCGGTGGCGGTGAGTATGAGTTCGAGGTGTTCCCGGGCATGGCCGAACTGATTGCGGACATCGGTGCAAGCGACACCTCGCTCGTCCTTGCCACCGCCAAGCCGATCGAATCGGCCGAGAGAGTTCTCACCCGAGCCGGTCTCATCCAGTACTTCGACTTCGTCAGCGGAACTGAGCTCGACCTGCAGCGTCAGGACAAGCCCAGCATCATCGCGCACGCCATCGAGGGCATCGGGGCGGATCTATCGACCGTCGACGCGATCATGGTCGGCGACCGCAAGGAGGACGTATTCGGGGCGCAGCACCATGGCTTCCGCAGTGTCGGCGTGCTGTGGGGCTACGCAGATCAGGGCGAACTGGTGCAAGCTGCCCCGACCCATCTCGTGGCCAATGCCACGGAACTGCGCGGGGTGCTCGGCTTCTGAGCATGGCCGCGTCACCCAACGGACACAGAGCCCCCGAAGGGCCCATAATCGTGCCCACGACGCACCCAGGAGCGGGGCGTTCGGCATGACTTCCGGGGGTGGGCTGGCGTGGCTAGGCCCACCGGCGTATACCCGACACTCCTCAAGGATCTCCTCGCTGCATTCGCCCTGCTGGCTGCCTTCCTACTGCTGCCGCTGCTGACACCCGAACTGCCGGGCCGTATCTTCGCCCTCTGGTCGATCGGGGGCGTCATGATCGGGGTGCTCCTGTGCGTACCGACCCGACGTTGGTGGCCCTTCATCGCCGTCACAGCGGTGCTGGAGTTCGCGTGGTTGTCCCCCTCCTGGGACAGCACGGCATCGATCGCGGTGCGCTCGAGCACTGATCTGCTGGTTATCGGCGGCGCGGCCTACCTCCTCACGCGAACTGGCTCGGCCCGCCTGCGCGGTCCGTCGTCCGTCTGGGCCCTGACCGGCGTCGCACTCGTGGCCGGGATCGTCCGCCTGTTGAGTTACCAGGCTGCTGTCGCGCTTGACCCCAGCTTCGGCACGCAGAGCATCTACTTCCGCGGCGTGCTGTTCCTCGGCACACTGCTGGCGCTTCTCGCGATCACACCCTTCACGCTGACGGTGCTCACTACATCGTGGTCGTCCTGGTCGAAGGCCCTCGACCTGCAGCGCATGATCTTGCCCGTCGCTATTGTCGTCTTCGCCATCGTGGCTGCCGGGTCCCCTCTGCTGGCTGACTTCGAAGCACGCGAGTTCCTCGTCGTCCCCGCGATGGGCTACGCCGCACTGACGTTGCGTCGCCGTGGGATAACCGTGCTGCTCACTATCGTCACGGTGATCCTCGTGGGCTCGGCGCTGCACAACCGCGGCATGTACGTCGTCAACGACCCGTCCCCCTTTGCCCAGTTGGAGGTGCTCACTCAGGCGCAGACACTCTGCCTCGTCACAACGCTCGTCACGTGGTTGATCTTCACCATGCGCGCGAAGCTCTCATCGTCGAACGTCGAGTTGCGCGCGATCGTCGATCGAGGCAGCACGATGGTCGAGTCGCAGCGCCCGGACGACAGCAACGCACATCCCAATCAGGCTGTACTCGACTTCCTCGAGATCCCAGCCGAGGACTACCCCAACTTCCACTTCGCGGAACTGACGCACCCGGACGACCTGGTGATGGAGATGAGACTCGTCACGGCCTGGGAGGCGGGCGACATCGACTCCTTCGAGATGGTGAAGCGCTACCTGCTCCCGAACGGGAAGGTGAAGTGGGGGCAGGTCAAGATCGTTCGGGCCTACGACGACGTGAATGAAGAGGAAGTCACGGTCAGTCAGGCCACCGACGTGACTGCCGAGCACGAAACGCTGATTCGACTCGAGCGGGACGCGAACTTCGACAGGGTCACGGGGCTCCTGAGCCGCGTTGCTGTCACGCGAGCGCTGGGCCGCTTCCTTGCCCAAGCGGAGGCCGAGGGAACACACGTGGCCGTCGCCCTCATCGATGTCAGCGACTTCCTCGTCATCAACCGTGCACTCGGATACGAGGCCACCGACGAGAGCGCGGCCGTGCTCGCACGACGCCTTGCGCAAACGGTGCCGCCCGGATCCGCTGTTGGCCGGTTTGACGGTTCACTGCTTCTCGTCGTGACGCCGGACGCGGACGGTGATGCGCCTGCCCTTGAACGCCAGTGCCGAGACATCCTGGCGGGCATCGGCACGGATCTCGAGATTCGGGATCATCACGTCACCCGCGAGGGTGCCGTTGGCTTGAGCGTCTCGGCCGTGGGGAGTTCGACAGTATCGATGCTGCGCGAAGCCGACAACGCCCTCACCGAATCGCGCCGCTCACCCCGGCGGTGGTCGATCTACGCCGACACCCCGAAGTCCGATGTCTCGGCGACGCTACGGCTCGAGCACGAGCTCCGGCTGGCCCTCGCGCGCGATGAGCTGATCGCGCACTTCCAGCCGCAGGTGCGCCTGTATGACGGCAGCATCTTCGGCTACGAGGCGCTCGTGCGGTGGCAACACCCGCAGCGCGGCCTGCTGCCCCCTGGCGCCTTCCTAGACGTGGCGGAGGAGGCGAATCTGTCCGGTCCGCTGGGTAGCCGGATGCTGAGCCTGGCCTGCCAGACACTCCGTGATCAGCCGCACCTGCCGGGACACATCGCCGTCAACGTCTCCCCCCTCGAACTCGGTAATCCGGACTGGGAACGGGGGTTCCTCGACACCATCGCCGACTATGGAGTGGATCCGAGCCGACTGGCGATCGAGTTCACCGAGACCAGCGCGCTTGCCGTGACAACTGACCTTCGCCGCCAACTCAACGGACTACGCGACCGCGGCATCGGGATCCACGTCGATGACTTCGGCACCGGCTACTCGTCGATCTCGCTGCTCCGGGAACTGCCCGTCACCGGTCTCAAGCTCGATCGCTCCTTCGTCGAGGACATCGAGAACCCGGACGGCGCATCGCTGGCCCTTGCCGTCGGACTCGCGGGACTCTCGCGCGGCCTGGGTCTCGACATGATCGCCGAGGGCATCGAGACCCCTGGGCAGGCACGCATCCTGCTCGATACCGGCTGGAGCGTCGGCCAGGGCTACTTGTACAGCCGGCCCGTGCCTACGCCACCACTACGAGTTGACCTCGTACCGTATGCCGGGTGAGCGACGCGACCCCTGACGTAGCTGAGCCCGAAAGCACCCGGATCTCGCGCCGTGGCTGGCTCTTCCTCGGTGCGCTCGGTCTGTCGATCGCCGGCACGGCCTGGGGGTTCCTCGACGCGACGAGCATCGCCGTCATCGACGGTGGGACTGATGAGGGCTCGGTCTACGCCGGGTTGTTCGTTTCGCTTGGCCTGGTGTTCACGGCAATCACGGTGCCGCTCGTGCCGCGAGCGTGTCGGCTGCTGGGGGAGACCGGTGCCTTCAGCCTGTCCCGCTGGGGCATGGTCGTCTCGACCATCGCCGTGGGTTTGGTCATTCTCGCCGGGTTCGCGGACGAACGCGTCCTGCTTGTGTACGCGCCCTTCTACGGAGCGTTCGTCGGCCTGGCGCTCGTCCTGAACCCGCTGTTCGCCAGTCGGATGATGGGCAAGGCCGGCATGGCTCGTGCCTACGCCCGGCTGTCTGTGGTGGGCGGCCTGGCCTGGGCCATCGGCGCACTCGTCGGCGGTTGGATCACCGATCACACGTCATCGGGCTGGGGCCTGCTCGCCATGGGCATCGCCGCCATCCCCCTCGCGCTGCTGACCATGACCAGCGCAGAGCCGGGCGAGACCGCAGTAGATGCGGGTGACGAAGCGGAGAAGGCCACAGAGGCGAAGCCCAAGAGCGGCCCCCGCGCATCATTGGCCGCTCTCCGCGCCAATCCGACGCTGCTGAAGATCACCATCTTCGCCGCCGCCATCGCTTTCTTCGCATCACCGTTGGTATCCCTCATCGTGCCGATTGCTGATGAGCTGTACCACCGGACCTTCATCACAAGCGCCAGCATCATGATGGCCGGACTGTCTGTCGGCGAGATGCTGACACCCGTGATCGTCGGCGGGCTGAAGAAGCGGTTCAACGATCTCCACGGTGCCGCTGTGGCCTCACTCGCGTGCGGCCTCCTGCTCATCGTCTTCACTCTGGACGCCCTGTTCTTCCAGGGAAACGTGGAACTGGCGTTCTGGGTCGTGCTGTCGCTGGCCTTCGGCGGCGCACGGTACGCGTCGCGGGCGCTCGCACTCGGGGCCGCGTCGACGTCACGTCCCGGTGAGAGTGAGGTCTCCACTATGTCGATCTACTTCTTGGCCGTGATGGTCACGGCGCCGATCGGTGTCGCCTGGTGGAGCCTCGTGATCGAGTACGTCAACGTCGTGACGGCACTGCTCGTCGGTGCCGCTGGCACCATCGCCATCTCGCTGTGGCTGCTGCGCCAGCCTCAGGTCTCCCGACCGCCGCGAGTCATCCAGTGAGCGGGCAGCGCATCACGATCTAGGACCCGTGTGATGTCTAGGGGATCCGCCGTCCACCGTCGCGTCATGTCGATTCGCCGTTCGCACTCCTCCTCCAGGTCCCTGCGCTCGTCGGCATCCGGGGACCAGTTGGTCAGTGCGTGCTCGAGTAACTCGCGAGCAAGGCTCTCGTGATCAACAGGCATATCGGTACGTGCCTCGGGTCCAAGCCCGGGCACGGCAGGTCCGAGCCATCGGCCGATTCGGGAGTACACGATGCGCGCGGACACCAGGTAGAACTCGGCCACGGCCCGATTGGCGTGAATCGCGCTGCTCTGGCGGGGTTGACTCCGTCCGTCGATACGCAGGCGGTCATGGATCAACGGCACCGCGACGGCGTGGAGGCGTTGATCACATACGCTCGCGCCGGTGGTATCCCGGGAAGCACGGTCACCGTGGGTTCCGACGGACCAGTCGGGTCGGCCGCTGTTGATGGACCTATCGCCGTCCTCCACCTGACACCAAGTTCCCTGCCGATGGATCTGCTGATCGACCTATGCCGGCGAGTGCCCACGGGGGGGCTGGTGATCGTGGATGGCTATGACGTTCCGTCGCTTCGAGAGGTCGCGGACGAGATTCGGTCTGAGCTCGCGATCACGTCGCCGCTGGAGATCATGGACTGGTCAGGGGTCTGGTGGCGAATGTGAACCTCCCCCAGCGGAGGAGTGCTCGCTAGAGCAGCGTGAATGTGTGGCTGAAGGTGCCGTTCTCTTCACGCACCGACACCGCCTCGCCGCGGGCCCCGATGAACTGACCCGTGCCGCCGATCACGGCACGCAGGTGCCGAGCACCAGCGGTTGAGTGCAACTGATCTGCTTCGTACCGGATCACGCCGCATACCGAGAGCGAGTCGTCACCCTCAAAGCGGAAGGTCGCCAGTCCGAGTCGGTCCCAGTGCTCGTCGCCGTGCTGGCGGACGCTGTTCTGGACGCCCACCAGGACACCGCGCAGGCCATCGGGTCCCGTCACGTCGGCGTGATAGGTGATGACGTCGCCATGCTCCTCGTTGCCGTCAGCGTCGTGCACGATGAAGGCCGGTTCCTGATGAATGACGAGGGTGCTCATGGAGGCTCCTTGATGTCCGTGGAAGCCACAGCGTAGACGGCTGATTCCTGGCACCTGAAACCCCTTGCTGCCCTAGCCTCTAGCCATGATCAGTCGACGCGTTCGTGCCCTGACCGCCCTCGCCGGCGGCGCCGTGCTGCTCGCAGCCCTGCCCGCCACACCGGCATGGGCAGCATCGGCCATCGTCACGGTGAAGGTGACGGGCAAGCCCACTGGCATCGTCGTCACGCCCGACAGTTCACGGGCGTACGTATCGAACGCCGGCACGGACACGGTCAACGTCATCAACGTCTCGTCTGGGGCGCTCGCGGCGAACATCCCCGTCTGCTCGAACCCCCAGCCGCCGGCGATCTCCGGGGATGGCTCCAAGGTCGTTGTCGCCTGCAATGGTGACGACAAGGTGCAGGTCATCAGCACCGCCACCAACACGGTGACAGCGACGATCTCTGTGGGTGACTCACCGGGAAAGCCGCTCGTCACGGGGAACCGCGCGTACGTGTCCAACTTCGGCACCAACACCGTCTCCGTCATCGATCTCACGAGCAATGCCGTGGTGGCCACCATCCCCGTCGGCACCGATCCCACAACGGGCATCCTCGGGACAGGTGACCAGTACCAGTCCTACGGCACAACGCTGTTCGTGCCCAACGGAAACGGCGGCACGATCTCACTCGTCGACACCAACACCAACACGGTCACGAGCACATCCACGATCGGTGGCCAGATCACCGGCGCTGCCGTCTCACCCGGCATGTCCGGATGGAACGCCGTGTTCGTCTCCAGCACCACCTACTCGTCTCTCGTGCAACTGAGCCAGTCCGGCGGAGCCCCGATTCAGTTCGTCAGCGTCGGCTCGAAGCCGGCCATGCCCGCGGTGAACATCGATGGCTCCCGGGTGTTCGTCGCCAATGCCGGATCGAAGTCGGTGTCCGTCGTATCACTCGATGCGAGCCCGGCCAAGGTGATCGCAACGGTGCCGGTGGGCTCCACCCCCGGCGACCCCATCATGGACAAGTCCGGTGCCAGCATCTACGTGCCGAACTACGGAGGCTCCACCGTCTCGGTCATCAGCACGAGCACCAACGCCGTCAAGGCGACCTACCAGGTGGGCAACGGCCCGATGGGCATCGCGCTCGCACCCTCCGGTTCGAAGATGCTGTCGGCGAACTCCAAGGACGGCACCGTCTCCGTTGTGACCCTGTCCTCGTCGACTCTGGCAAAGGCTCCGACCAGCGTCTCGGTCAACATCTCGACGTCCAAGCAGGCGACGATCTCGTGGAAGGCGTCCACCTCATCGTCCGTGACGGGCTACGTCGTGACGGCCCTGCCCGGTGGTGCAACGTGCAGCACAACGAGCACGAAGTGCACCATCAAGGGGCTCACCGGCGGTAAGAGCTACAAGTTCGCGGTCCAGACCAAGAACAAGTACGGCTCCGGAGCACCTGCGACGTCGAAGAGCGTGACGATCAAGAAGTAGCCGTCACCGGAGCGCGTCCGCTGCGATCGCCAAACTCCGCGACTAGATCAGCATCCAGCTAGCGCTCCGTGCGCTGTAGTGGAGCATCCGCGTGCACACCGGTCCGCCGGTGACGGGGACCGCCCATTCGGCCCATGAGTCCTGCCACCCACCGGACACACCTGCCGGATCAAGCGCAGGAAGGGAAAGCGAGCTACAAACCTGACCATGAAGTCGGCCCACCTGCTGCAGGATGTCGGCTGGCGAGGCTGGGGCTGTCGAGACCGAACTGGCGACTGCCGCAGTGAACATGCGAACCGGACGCACCGCGAAGGGGTACGCCTTGGAGATTAGGGCGATGGTCCCGGGTGCTCCTGAGCCCTGCATGTAGGCGCCGGATGCGTTAGAGAAGCCGACCACGTAGTCGCTCTGCTGAGAAGACGTCAGATAGCGGGCAGCGTCGGAGTCCGCCTGGTTCGTGGCGTATGCACCCGTGAGGTACGCACGCTGGCCATACAGCGCGAGCATCTCGTCCTGTGACGGCAGGAACCAATCCGTCAGGCCTCCGATCGTCCTGCTCCTGACGTACTCGGCCGCGTCGTCCGTGCCCACCGACGTGCAGGCAGTGGCGATGGAGGCGGAGTTCGTGATGCCCGTGCCGATCACCGTCCCCAGTCCGGCAACCGATGCATTCGTTGCGTTGCACCACTGCGCCGTGCCATCCGGTGCCGAGCCGTTCCATGTGTTCGGAGCGGCTTCGAAGAACTTCCCGCTGGAGTTGCCGGTCGTTCCCGGAGCGATGAACACGATGCCGCCGCCCGGTCCGACATCACCGATGGCGCACGCGCCGCCGGCCTGACAGGTGGTGGACGCTTGCGCCGGCGCCGCAAGAGCCACCAGGGTGCAAGCGACAACTGCCAGCGCCACCGTCAGAGGAAGCCTCGTTGTCACTGCGGCGATGTCAGAAGCGACTGTGCGAAGGGTTCTTCCAGTGGCGAGCATGGTGGGCAGGATAGGCCCTGCGGTACGTGAGTCGGTCGTAGCGGGCGCACCGCCGCGCGTACGTGACTGAGGAAGAACAGGTCAGTAAGTGCAGCCGGACTACTCGGCTCCGCGCTGAGAGTCACCGTGATCACGGGCCGGGTCGATGCCGAAGGCCTGCTGGCCAAGGCGTAGGACCTGCTCGTCGGTGAGATCGTCAACGTCGACGCGAAGGACAGCGACCACCTTCGACGCGGTCGCGCTCGCGTGGTGCGTCATCCACGCCACCAGGTGCTGAGCTGCACTGGCCTTGCCCTTGCCGTGACCGAGCAGCACGATGCTGTCTGCACGCTCGAGGTGATGGGCCAGATCGCGCCAGTACTCGTCCGAGTCGTCCTCGTAGGTACCGTCGGGGTTGCCCGCACGGTGGTAGACGTTCTTCGACAGACCGCGGGGGTCGGAAGCGGTAATCCGCTCGGGTCGTGACATCGACTCGGCGTCGATGGCGTACACCCGAGTCGACCGGAAGTCGACGGCCGCGACGGCGAGCTGTCCGTCCAGATTGACGGTGTCAGTGGTGTGTCCGTGGTCAGGCATGGTCAGTCCTCCCGACCGTAGATGCCGGGATCGAATCCGGCGTTGGCCGGCAAGTGTGGCACGAGGCCACGTGGCTTCTCAGTAGCTGGCCCGGGTGAGCAGTAGAAAGGACTGGCGGGTGGAACCGAATTCCGCGCTTTCGTGGGCTCCGCCCTGCTACCGTCCGGGACCGGGTAAGCCGCGCAGGGCCCGTGTCCTGAACCCTGGAGGAGACCATGCTGATGCGACGTGCCATCTCACTCGTGTTCTTAATGGCAGCGCTGGCACTCATGGGTTTGAGCCTCGCGTCGCCGGCCCAGGCTGTTGACCTGCAGTTGCAGCCGAGTACGGCGAACCAGTCGCCAGGGACGATCACCGTCAGCATTACCGGCACGCTCCTCGTCGGCGTCTCGCTGAACAATGCCCCCGCGGGCACGACCTTCCAGTTCGGCACGACTACCGGCCTCACACCCGCCTACGGATACTCGTTCACGAGCACACTGACGGAGATCAGCTTCATCGGCACTCAGGCCGACGTGAACACTGCACTGGCCACCATGCTCATCTCCACTGGGGCCGCGCAGGGAGCGTTCACCATCAACGTCACCGCTGCTCCCAATGCCGCCGGCCTGTACTACTCCGCGCCGGGCGATCACTTCTACCAGTACACCGCCAGCACCGGTATCGCCTGGATAGCCGCCAAGGGAGCTGCGCTCACCCAGATTCGGAACGGAGCTACCGGTTATCTGGTCAACATCACGAGCGCGGCAGAGAACACGTTCGTCAAGCAGAACGTCAACGCACCGAACATCTGGATCGGCGGCAGCGACTTCGCGACGGAGGGCACGTGGAAGTGGGCGGATGGCCCGGAAGCGGGGACCACGTTCTGGGTCGGCACGGCCAGTGGATCCACCGTCGCGCCGTACAACTACGCGTCCTGGGCGACGGGCGAACCCAACAACGCCGGTGACGAGGACTACGCCGGCACGAACTGGCGAGGAACGATTGGCGCGTGGCACGACGTGAACATCATCGGATCCGGCCAATCTCCCAGTGGTTATCTGGTGGAGTTCTCACCTCCCCCCGGTGGCTACACGGGTGTCTCCGCGACGACGCTCTCGGCCGCGGTCGGCACGGGCAGTGGGGATTCGGCGGCGCCACCGCCGCCGTGGCTCCAGGCTTACGGACGGCAGCAGGCCGACATGTGTCGAGTTGGCTGGGATCTATCATGGGCCGAATGGGCGAACAACCAGACTGGTGGCTGGGTGTGCGAGCGCACCATCCTGTGGGATGGCACAGCGTGGGTTCAGAACCCCAACGCCGTCTGGGGTTCCTATGACGCGCGCCTCAACACGCCATGGAGCGGCGACTGACACCTCCGCGATCCTCACCGCAGGGAAAGCGAGTGATGAGAAGACAAAGGCCCGGGATCGCCGGGGCCCTGTCTGGTGAAGGAGATCATGTGCAGCCAGCGGCCTCCGTACGACCGAATCGGACAAATGCGCCTACGGGCTTGAGTTCACCGGGAGTCCACGAGGTCGCTTCGCCGCGTTCCTGTGGTTGACATCAGCACATGAACACGCGCGGTCTTCACGCCACGAAAGAATCGACGTGTCACGATGCGCGAATGCTAACTAGTGCGCCACTCACTCGCCGCCCGGGTTTTCAGACGTTGGTCTACCTGGTAGCTGCGCTGTTCCTGCTGCAGGCCATTCTCGCTGTAACGCCCTGGTATCCCACCGCGCTGGGCCCATTGTTCTTCAACCTGCTCCTGAACATCTTCGTCGTGATGCACATGCTCACGCTCTACCGTGGCCGCGATGTCGTGCTCTTCTACGTCGTCACGCTGGTGATCAGCAATCTCTACGAGAACATCGGCATCCTCACTGGCTTCCCGTTCGGCGATTACGACTACACCGATGCGCTCGGACCGAAGATCTTCCTGGTTCCGGTCCTGGTTGGCGCCGCGTACGTCGGTGCCGCCTATGCCTCGTGGACCATGGCGTTGATCGTGCTGCGTCAGTGGCGTCGCCCACTGTCCGGCTGGTCGGTAGTGACAGTCCCCGCATTCGCAGCGATATTCATGGTCATGTGGGACCTCACCTTCGATCCGAGTAGTTCCACCGTGCGCGAATGGTGGATCTGGAAGGACGGCGGCGCCTACTTCGGAGTTCCCGTGACGAACTTCCTCGGCTGGTATCTGACCGTCTTCACGTTCATGCTGGTGTTCGCTTGGTGGCTGCGCGGATCGAAGGCGCAGCCGCAGGTATCCGGTGCCGATGCCCTGGGCAGGCCCGGGACCTGGCTGGCGGCAGTCGCCGTCTATGTCGCGATGGGGATCGCGCAAGTGCCCACGGAGAGCATTGCCGGTGGCGCCCAGGTCATCGATGGCAGTGGCCAAACCTGGAACGTTATTGCGTTGCAGCAAGCCCTTGGTCTCGTCACGCTCTTCACGATGGGCACCGTGGCTGCCTTGGCTCTGCAGGCAATCGGCACGAACGGGAGCCGGAAGCCCAGCGATTCGCCGTCGTGACTGTGGGCGGCGAACCGCCCTGCTGGCTGTCGCCGAACGACGAGGACCCCGGATCGCCCCCTTGCATCGTCTATGGTCGGGGCCATGCGAAGCACCCGAGGTATCGCCGTCACTGCCGTCGCCGCGCTGACCCTGTCCCTCGGGGCCTTGCCATCCGTGGCGCACGCGGACACCATCCCCACCGTTCACTTCCGCGATCTCGTCTCGGGGCAGTCAACGCTGCAGTACGGAGAGGCGTTCGGCGTGTGGTCCTGCTGGTCGAACCCAAAGCTCAACGTCAGCATGTACGCGATGGATGCCGATGGCGCATGGCAGACAGTGTCCACCGACAACTCGCTCACGAAGGATCCGACGAACTGCAACGTTACCGGCCTGCCGTACAGAGCAGTGAACGCATGGACGGTCAACATGAAGGGCTCGCAGGCCTCCGGAGTGCAGCGAGGCGTCATCGTTCTCGGACTAGGAACGAAGCCAACCGCGCCCACGTCTGCTTTCGCTCTCGCGCAGACTCGGCAGGTTTCGGGGGCTGCGCGAAGGAATCTCCAGTGGGCTGACCTGAGTGCCGGGAAGGTCGCGCTCCCCCTGGGATCGTCGGTGAGCATCACCTACCCGGGCTGCGGGTCGAACAACCTGTACGCACTCGACAGCACCGGTCTCCTCGGCTCGTGGAAGCAGGTCGCCACCGACTGCGACGACTCGTGGAAGGTGAACTCACCGGGGAGTCAGGGGCTCGGGACGCAGTCCGGTCTGACCCTCCTGGCCGCAGGCCCTGCCAAGCCCCAGTACACGTACGGGCTCGCCAAGGTGACCCAGTAGGTCCGTCGCCGGGAGACCTCAAGGAGACCTCTACATCACCTGGTGCTGAAGAGGGCCAGGCATCGCCCGGCCCTCTTCTCACCTGTGCGCGAGGGGGGAGTTTAACCCCCACGCCCTTTCGGGCACGAGATCACGTGATTCATGGAGGTGGCAGGCACAT
>CAIVQM010000259.1 GCA_903908025.1 uncultured bacterium | reverse complement strand
GCCGCAGGCCGGCCCGACCGCTGGCTCGCGCTCGCTGCCCTAGTGATCTCATCCATCAGTGCCGCGCGGTTCGCGAGCCCGGTCAGCGGGTCATGGGTGGCCTGCATCTGCAGCATGTCGCTGGAGTTCTTGCGTTCGGTGATGTCCATCGCCACCCCCTGAACTCCGGTGATTCCTCCCTCGGGGTTGCGTACCGCCTCCCCGCGGGCGAGCATCCACCCGTGGGAGCCGTCGGGACGGACCATCTCCAGTTCCAGCTCGTAGGGGGAACCGGTTGTCTGGGTCTGGGCAGTGGCGGTATTCAGGCGAAGCACGCTCTCCGGGGTGAAGAAGCGATCGGACTCGGTGTAGTCGGGGACCGGCTGCTCCGGGTCCAGGCCCCGCATCAGGTACATCTCCCGTGACAGCGTGACCTCATTCGTGGCCAGGTCCATGGTCCAACTGCCGACATGGGCGATCCGCTGCGCCTGCTCCAACTGGGCCTGGCTGGCCATCAGGGCGGCTTCCGCAACCCTGCGGTCGGTCATGTCGCGGCTCGTCTCGATCACATGGCGGATCACCCCGTCAGGGTCGAACTCCGGGGCGACCGTCACCTCATACCAGCGCTGCCCCTCAATGTTGTCGATCTCGAACTCGTACTTGACCGGCTCGCCGGTGGTGAACACCGTTCGGCGATGGGCGTCCCACGTCTGAGCGAGCTCGGCCGGGTAGCCCACCTCCTCGAACGTCTTCCCGATCCAGAGTTCGAGCGGGATGCCGGAGATCTCCACGACCCGACGGTTGACGAACTCCACCAGGCCGTCGAGGCCGACCCGGATGGTGGAGTCCAGCGAGGAATCGAGCACCGTACGCAACAGCTCCTCGCTGGCCGCCAGGGACCGCTCCGCTGCCTTGAGGTAGGTGATGTCGCGTGCGGCGGCGAAGACCCCGGCCACCTCGCCGTCCGGGTCGCGGTAGATCGTGGCGTTGAAAAGCACGTCGGTGACCGAGCCGTCGACGTGCCGGATCGCCAGCGGGTAGCCGGTGACCGAGCCAGCAGTGAATGCCTCGCGGTAGCCGGCACGGGCCAGATCGGTGTCGGTGAAGTAGCTGGCGAAGTCACTGCCGATCAGGGCTTGCCTTGGGACGCCAGTGACCGTCACGGTGGCCGAGTTGAGGTCGGCGATGAATCCGCGTTCGCTGATCGTGAAGAGTGGGTCAAGGCTCGACTCGATCAAGGACCGCGCATACCCGGACGTGCGGGCCAGCTCCTCCTGTGCGCGCACTCGGTCCTCGATGTCGACGATGATCGAGAACAGCAATGGCCGGCCGTCGCGAATGAGGGAGGAGTGCACGTCGACCCGACGGATCTCGCCGCTGGCAAGCCGGTGGGATAAGACGAAGTGACCGCCGGCATCGGACTGCGCTCCGACCACATTCTCGGTCGGCATCGTGTTGAGTCGCGCGATGGGCATGGACTGCAGCGTCTCCACGGGGTAGCCGTAGAACGCGGCCGCGGCCGGATTCGCGTCCACGATCGTCGCCGTCGCCGGGTCGAGAAGCAGCATCACCGCTTCGTGATCTTGAAACATCGCCTCGAACCGGTGTGCGCTGGTGAGCCGAGCGACAGCGACCCGCTGGGCGGTGGCCAGAAGCTCGACGGCGGCTTCTCTGGCGGTGGCCAAGACATCGCTGGCCACGTCGGCGGCGGTGGCCAAGACATCGCTGGCCACGTCGGCGGCCAGTTCGTCCGCGTCTGCGGCGGCTTCAGACTCGGCCAGCATGACCTCGGCCAGTCGCGCGGCGGAGTCCAGGTACTCCTCAGCCAGTCGGGCAGCTTCGTGCAACGTGTTCTTGGCCGCGTCGACGACATCCTCGCGCGCCGCTTCCCGTAGTGCGGCGGGTCCCTCGCGGATGCCTACCGTACGGAACGGGCGACGGTCGCGGCTGACCATCGCGGCCTCCCATCGGCACGGGGTGAGGGCATTATGTACTGATTTGAGATTAGACCCGCCATGGCACGAAGACAAGAGCGGCCATCGCGCCACCGCTGACGGCTTCGGCTGGGGCCGAGCACCGTGCGCTCTCGTGCCGGGGGGAGTCGTTGGTCTGGCCTGCGACTACATCACGGGCACCACCATCGCGGCCGACGGCGGCTGGGACCTCGTCGGACCCTTCCCGGCGATGGTGACCGGTGCGAGGCGTGTCGTGCGGTTCGTGTCCCGATGTGGGCAGGGACCGTTACTCCTGCGTCGTCGCCCCCGAGCTGACGTCGCGGTCCGACCGTCGCTGGGCGACGAGAGCCCCAGCGAGGCCGGCGGCACCCAGGCCCACGAGCAGCAGCGGGAAGGCGAGCCGGCCGTCGAGCCGGAACTCGGTGAAGGCCCCGATGAAGTAGGCCGCCGCGAATCCGACGATGAGCAGTCCGGTCAGCAGGGAGAACAGGTCGAGCGGATGCTTACGCACGGGACACCTCCAGGGAGCCGACGTTGGTGTGCAGGGTGAGATCGATGACCGGGCCGGTGGCTGGGCCGCCGGGCAGTTCGGCATCGACGGACGGACTCGGGTCGTTCGTGCTTGGCAGGCCCTCGATGGTCAGGTCGCCGGCGCCGACGGTGGCGTCGACGAGCACGCGCACGCCCGCGGGCACCGTCACGATCAGTTCGCCCAGGCCCACGGTCGCCTCCACGGGAATGCTCGTTGCACCGGGTGGGATGACGAGTTCGGTGAGGTCGAGCCGCGCCGACCCGATACCCAGGTCGTGCGGGCGGGTGGCCTCGACCACCGTCGTCGGCGTCCAGGACCGCTCGCCGACGCCGGCGCTCAGCCCGCTGCGCAGGCTGTCCCCGAACTGGCTCGGGATGAAGGACGCGGTGATCGTCACGAACAGGACGGGGATCGCGAACCACAGCAGCCAGCGGGCTCGCCCGGCCCAGGCACCCACGAGGATGCCCGCTCCGAGGATGGCGAGTGCGACCGCGGGGATGACGACCGGCGCCAGATCGGTGATGCCGGTGGCCTCGAGGGTCGCCAAGAAGCCGGTCACGAGGACGACGACGCTGAGGGTGATGAGCCCCAGGTAGGACCGCGGGCGCGGAGGCCTCGGAGGAATCGGCGTGGGCTGCGGTGCGACGTAGCCCGGGTACTGCCCTGAGCCGCCGTACGCGTAGGCCGCCGGCAGGGTGGGCTGCGTGGCCGCTACGACGGTTGACGCCTCAGCCGATGTCGTCGTCGACGCGTCGTCGACAGACTCCGTGGCTGCCGGGGTGACCGGAGTCGTCACGTAGGTCGCGGTGCCGGACGGCTGCCGTTTCACCAGGTAGAGCACGAGGGCTCCCACCGCGAGCAGGAGCAGGAAGGAGCCACCGCCCCAGCCGCCGAACATCGAGCCGATGACGTTGAGGAAGAGGATCACCGCGACGACCACGCCGATGACGATCAGGACGGTCCGCGCGGTCGATCCCTGCCGGCGAGAGTCGCGAAAGAAGTCGTCAGCCGAGCTGGTCGACGTACCTTCCATCGGGATGAACAGCCAGCCGATGACGTAGAGGAGCAGGCCGGAGCCGCCGAAGACGGCGAGCACGACCAGGATCACCCGGACGATGACGGGGTCGATGCCCAGCCAGCGGGCGAAGCCGCCGGCCACGCCGGCGATGACCTTGTCGGACTGGCTGCGGCGCAGCGGTGGACGGGGGGCGGGAGGCTGCGGCGGAGGGGCCGAGTACTCGGTGTTCGTTGTCATGGCTTCACCCTCCTCCCGCACACCGCCCTCCCGCATCGGGGAGCAACCCTGATTCGACCCTGATCTTCCACCCCGGGATCTCAGGGTGCGACCCTGATGCCTTAACCCCTCCGCGCACGCGAGGATGGCCACATGACCTCGACAATGGCGCCCCCGAAGGCGACCCGGCCCGTCCGCGGCCGCGTCGTGGCGGGCGTGGCTACGGGCCTGGCCCGCCACCTCGGCATGCCCGTCTGGGTCGTCCGCCTCGCGTTCGTGGTGCTCAGCTTCGCCGCGGGGATCGGCATCGTCCTGTACGCCGCGTTCTGGGCGGTGCTGCCGCTCGACGCGGACACACCGGATGTCGACCTCGCTGCTGCCCGCTCCTCCGACACCGCCCGCCTGCTGGCGCTGGCGGCGCTCGTCGTCGGCGTGGGCCTGCTCCTAGCGGCCCTGGGCGTCGACATCGCCAGCGGCGCCGTGATCCCGGTCATTGTCGCCGTGTTCGGCGCCGCGCTCATCTGGCGGCAGACCGACGACGAGCAGCGCGACGCGTGGTCAGCCGCTGCGGGTCGTGCCGCGCGCCAGACCGCAGGCACCACCGCCGCCGCGGGTCGGTGGCGCATCGGCATCGGCATCGGGCTCGTGCTGCTCGCCCTGGTGGCGCTGCTCGCTGGCCGCACCAGTCCCGCGGAGGCTGTTCAGGGAATGGCCGTCGCCCTGCTGATCATCGGCGGCGTCGCCCTCGTCGTCTTCCCGTGGATCTACCGGCAGTGGCGGGAGCAGAGCGAGCAGCGACGCGCGCTCATCCGTGCTGAAGAGCGTGCCGAGATCGCCGCGCACGTCCACGACTCCGTCCTGCAGACTCTCACGCTGATTCAGCGCGCCTCCAATGACCCGCAGGAGGTCATGCGCCTGGCCCGAACCGAGGAGCGAGCACTTCGCTCGTGGCTCTATGCGCCCACGGGCGACCCCGACCGCACGTTCGCCGCCGCCCTGGAGCGCGACGCATCGCAGATCGAGTCGGCGTACGACGCCACCATCGACCTCGTCACGGTCGGCGACAGCGTCCTCGATGCGCGGATCACCGCCCTTGTTGCTGCATCGCGAGAGGCCATGGTCAACGCGGCACGTCATGGCGGGGGCGCCGTCTCCGTCTACGCCGAGATCGACGAAGAGGCGGCGGAGGTGTTCGTGAGGGACCGGGGTGCCGGATTCGACCTGGCGGCCGTCGCCGAGGACCGGCACGGGGTTCGCGAGTCCGTGATCGGCAGGATGGAGCGCAACGGCGGCACGGCCAGCATCCGCAGCATGACTGGCCTTGGTACCGAGGTCCACCTGCGCATGCCGATCCGGACGGACGTGACCACATGACCACTGCACGCTTGCGACTCGTCTTGGTCGATGACCACGCGATGGTTCGCGCCGGCGTTCGCGCCGAGCTCGGCGACGCGTTTGACATCGTGGGAGAGGCGGCCGACGTCGCGGAGGCGATCAACGTCATCACCGCGACGGCACCGGATGTCGTCCTGCTCGATGTGCACCTCCCCGGCGGCGATGCACGCGCCGTCCTCGACGCCTGTGTCGCCGCGGTTCCTGCGACGCGCTTCCTTGCCCTGTCGGTGAGCGACGCTCCCGAGGACGTCGTCGCGACGGTGCGCGGGGGCGCGCGGGGCTACGTAACGAAGGCCATCTCCGGGCCCGAACTGCGTGCGGCCGTCCAGCGCATCGCGGACGGGGATGCCGTTTTCTCCCCACGACTGGCCGGCTTCGTGCTCGATGCCTTCGCCGGCGGTGCCGCCGAGAAGGACGACGAGATCGACCGCCTGACTCCCCGTGAACGCGAGGTCATGCGGCTCATCGCCCGCGGGTACACGTATCGCGAGGTGGCCACCGAGCTCGTCCTGTCGATCAAGACCGTCGAGACGCATGTGTCGGCCGTCCTGCGCAAGCTGCAGCTGTCCGATCGACGCGAGCTGGCCAAGTGGGCCTCATCCCGACGGCTGATCTGACGGGGGCACACCGGTTCAGGAGCGACGCAGGTTTGGGCCTTGCCACCGAAGGGAATCTGCGCCCCGGAATGCAGATTCGAGCCCGTTGCCCCCGATGGAAGGGTCTCGCCATCAACCGTCGTTCGGTGTTCGGTATTGACCGAACACCGAACGGCGTGGGAGTCTTTCGCCATGGGTGCGGGCAGGGTGAGCGAAGCTGCGGGGGAGTTTCGCGACGCCTTGAGGCAGGTGGGACTCGAATCGATCGGGGCGGCCGGCGAGCCTGACGAAGGGCCGGGCCTCGTCGTCGTGGGTCCCCAGGGGATCCGCATTCCGCTTGAGGTCAAGTGGAGGTCCCTGGTGGCGGAGCGGGACCTGCCCTCCCTCCTACTCGAGGAGGCACAGGGCACCCCGCGGAAGACGACGCCCGTGGTCGTCGCTGGCCGAGTCACGCAGCGGGCACGCGGAGAGCTGCGCAGCCGCGGATGGGGTTGGCTGGACCTGCGCGGGCATGTGCACCTGGAGGCTCCCGGTGTGTTCATCGATGCACGGGTGACCCCTGCGGGCGCAGCCACGGTGCCCTCGAAGGAGCCTCTCGCCGGGCGCGTGGGCCTCGAGCTCGCCGTGTTGCTGCTGATGCGGCCGGAGGCGGCCTTGGGCATCCGGGCGTCAGCAGCGGAACTTGGCAGGGCGCCCAGTTCGGTCTCCGAGGAGATGTCGCGGCTGCGCGACGCCGGCCTCGTCGATCAGGATCATCACCCTGTGGTGCCCGACCTGTTCCATGCCCTCGCGGGACGGTGGCGACCCGACTCGGTGGACGTCGGTGCACTGCCCGCACCCCAGGAGGACCCCCTCGACCAGGCGCTGCGCATCGCAGCGGACGACCCCGAGGACCAGCCCGGGTGGGCGCTGGGGGGCAGCCTGGCAGCGGTCGCCTACGGTGCGCCGCTCCACGTGTCGGGCGCCTACCCACCGGATCTCTACGTCCCGGACAAGGTCACGCTGAGGCGCGCGATCCAGCTCCTCGGCACCGCCCGGAGCCACGAGGACCGAGCCGGCACCCTGCGCCTTGCCCCGGTGTCCGCCGTCTGCGGCGGACGCGTCGACGGGAAGCCGTACGGCCATAGCGTGTGGCCGTTGGTCCATCCGTTGTTCGTGGCCCTGGACCTGGCACAGGATCCCGGTCGAGGTGCCGAGGCGCTCGCGTCATGGGACCCCCCGGAAGGCTGGCGCCGTGTCTGGTAGCCAGGAGATCCCCGCGGTCCACCTGCTCGGTACGGGGATGTCCGCCATCGTGCAGGCCATCCCCATCACTGCGCAAGCAACTGGGCGGCCAGTGATCGTGGTCGGAGGGCTCGCGGTGCTCTGCCGGCTCTCCCGCCCCTACCGGGCGACCACCGACCTCGACACCGTGTCACGCCTGCAGCACGGCCAAACAGGCCAGCTCCAGCTGCTGGTCGCGGCAGGCGCGACGCTCAGCGGCCCCTCCGGCGTCCAACTGCCCACGGCACTGGGACCGGTGCAGATCGACGTCCTGCAGGTGACCGACGCAGACTTCGACCCGCTGCCTGACGATCCCACCGATCGTCTGCACGTTCTCAGTCATGCCTGGGCGGCGGAGACCGCAACGCTCGTGACCCTCCTGGCGGATGACCCGCCGCCCGTCGACGTCCTCGTCGCGCAACCGGCCGCCCTCGTCGCCATGAAGCTTCAGTCCGCCATGAACCGGGCGGCCGCCAAGGAGGGGACGGACTTCCTGGACATTGTCCGACTCGCCATGGACCCGATCACCAACCGACCGGTCGCTGCCGGCCTGCAGTCGGCAGGACAGCAACTCAAGGACGACGCCCTTCTGCACGTGGCTCGTTGGTTCGAGCAAGGACGTGATCGCACGCTGAAGAGGATCAGGAGCATCCCGGAAGGCGCGACGATGACACAGGCCGATCTGGAACTGGTCGCGGAGTTGCTCACCACGGCGCTTACCCGCTGACAATGTGCCCGGTCGACGGGCCACTCGGCCCCGATACCGCTCCGCGTCGGCTGGCGACGAATCTCCCGCTGGTGCCGTGTGGATGCCGGGCCCGAGCCTCAACCACCACGGACGATTCGTCGGACACCAGGGGTAAGGCGTGTGACTCGTTGCGCGGCCGCCACGACGAGTCACGCGCCTTCGCCATGTCCCGACGTGGTCGGCCGCCCACGCGCACCGTGACCGCTCGGCCGGCAAGGCAGGGTTGGGCCGGGCGGCGAACTCACTCAGGATCGCGATCTGAATAGCGCCGCCTGCGGCCACGATTCGGCACGTCCCGTGACTGCGCGATGCATTCCACGCGTGTGTAGATGACGCAGCGACGGCGCCATCTCAGGTCGCAGGGATCCGGGGCACGGTGAGTGACGGGTCCTGCCCCCTTGCTTTCGAGGTCCAGAATCGGGGTCTAGGCCCCAAAACGCCCCCAGATCTGTCCCCACGGGGGACAGGCCAAAACTTAGAGTTGTTGCAGCGCAACGACTTTTTGGGGTGAGTGACGGGACTTGAACCCGCGACATCCGCGACCACAACGCGGCGCTCTGCCAGCTGAGCTACACCCACCATGGTGTCCATCGGCACGTGCGTGCTTCGGGATTCCACCCCCTATGGCAAGGGGAGTGGCAGCATACCGAACAACGTGCGAGGCAGAAATCTGCCTATCGGATCTGCTAATCTGCCTCCCATGCGTACGACTCTGAACATCGACGACGACCTGTACCGCGAGGTGAAGGCAACGGCCGCGCGTCGCGGTTGCTCGGTCACGTCGCTGGTCGAGGAGTCGCTGCGTGTCGCGCTGGCGCGGCATCTGGACCGCGGTGAGGTGCGGCCGCTAAGGGTTTCGAAGCAGACCGGAGGCACCCTGCCCGGTGTTGACCTGCACGACAACAGCGCGCTGCTCGACCTGATGGACGAAGGGCAGCCGATTGATGCTCTGCGTTGACGTGAATGTGCTGGTGAATGCGTTTCGTCAGGATGCGAAGGGGCACGCGGCGTCGCGAGACTGGCTTGATGCAGCACAGCGCGGCGATGATCTGGTGCTTCTGCTCCCTGAGGTCATCGCGTCGACGATGCGGATCCTGACGAATGCGCGCATATGGGTGAACCCGAGCACCATCGACGATGTCCTCGCCACCATCGATGACCTCGACGTGTCGTCATCGGTGGTCATTCACGAACCGGGCCCGCGCCGCTGGGACATCTTCCAGGCGCTGCTGCGTGAGCATCGGCTCCACGCCGGCGATGTTCAAGATGGCCTGCTCGCTGCCGCCGCGCTCGAGCTTGATGCGACCTTCGTGACCTCAGACCTCGGCTTCAGCAGGTTCCGCGAACTCAGGCTTCTGCATCCGTAGGGTCATTGCCGTGATCCACGACATGCGCGACGCCGAAGGCCTGCGCTGTTGACGTGTCGGGTCCGGGCTGCTCGACGAACACTGTGTCGCGGTAGTAGCGCAGTTCAGCGATCGACTCGCGGATGTCGCCGAGGGCACGGTGGTTGCCCTTCTTCTCCGGAGTCGCGAAGTACACGCGAGGGAACCAGCGACGGCTGATCTCCTTGATGCTCGACACGTCGACGAGTCGGTAGTGCAGGTGTGCGTCGAGATCGGGCATGTAGGCAGCGAGGAAGCCGCGGTCGACGTAGACACTCGAGCCGGCGAGCGGCGCCTTGCGCGAATCCGGCACGTGGCTGCGCACGTACTCGAGAACCTGGGCCTCGGCGTCGGCGAGCGTGATGCCCTGCGGGATCTCATTGATGAGGCCGGACTCTGTGTGCATGCGCACGACCACGTCATCCATGGCGGCGAGCGGTGCATCCGAGGGCTTCACGACGAGGCTGATGCCCGCGTCCAATTCGGTGAGGTCGGACTCGGTGACGATGCAGGCGATCTCAACGATCTCGTCGCGTGCGGGATCCAGCCCGGTCATCTCGAGGTCGATCCAGACAAGTCGATCAGCAGCTGCCATGGCCACACCCTACGAGCAGCGACCCTGGGTCAGCGGACCAGCCACCGCACGACGTCGGATTCCGTGACGATGCCGACGAGCCGGCCGCTGGGGTCCAGCACGGGAACGGCCTCGACGGAGTTGGCGGCCATGACCTTCGCGGCGACCAGCGGATGGTCGGCCGGATGCACGCTCACGAGCGGCACCATGGCGAGCACATCGCCGACCTTGCGGTCACTCAGGTGCTCAGCGGTCGCGGGCACCTCCGAAAGGATGTTGCGATCGCTGAGCACGCCGAGGCTGGAGCCATCGGAGTTGAGCACCACGAGGTGCCGCAGCCCGGAGACGAACAGCAGTTGCCAGGCATCCCAGAGCGACTCACCCACCTCCACAGTCAGGACCGGCTGCGACATCAGCTGGGCAACCGTCGGCTCGCGGCCGCTGCTGACGGCTTGGGCGGCGCTCATGCGGCGCTCGGCTCGGGTGCAACGGGCGGAACCACGACGACCGGTACTTTCGCCTTGTGCAGGAGGCCGTTGCTGACGGACCCGAGCAGTGCGCCCATCGTCGGGCCGTGGCCGTGCGTTCCCACGACAACGAGGGCGGCCTTCGATGAGGCCTTGACGAGTGCCTTGACGGCTGGGCTGCGGACGAGCTGCTCCTCGACCTCGACATCCGGGTAGTCCTCGCGGAAGCCGGCGAGGACCTCGGCAGCGAGGCGGATCTCATCGTCGGCAACGTCGGCGAGCGGGACGGGCACGGGGCCGTTGGGCACGATGAGCAGGTCGTAGGCCGGCACATCCCAGGCGTGCACGGCGATGACGGGCCAGCCGTGGCGGCTGGCGACATCGAAGGCGAACGCCAGCGCTGCCTCTGCCGCGGGCGAGCCATCGATACCGACGACGACCCCGACGGCCCCCTCGGGCGCGGAGTTGCGGATCACGACCACCGGGCACTCGGCATGGGCGGCCACCTGCGCTCCGACGGAGCCGAGCAGCAGGCCAGCGAAGCCGCCGCGACCGCGTGAGCCGATGACGACCAGTTCGGCGGACTCGGAGGCCTCGAGCAGGACGGCGCTCGGAGCTCCCACGCCGACGACACACGTGGTGTCGATCCCCGGGTTACCGCTTGCCACCGTCTCCAACTGGGCTCTGGCCTGCGTCTGCAACTGCTCGACGAGGTCAAGGCTGGGGGGCAGGCCCACGCCGAGCCCACCGGTGGTGACGGGCGGCAGCACGGCGTGTGCGAGGACCAGGCCGCGACCGCGGGACAGCGCCTCGGCGGCCGCCCACGTGACAGCGCGGTCGGCGGACTCGGAACCGTCGTACCCGACCACGACTCTGCCTTGATAGGCCTGCTGGTCTGTCATGGGCACAGCATGACCCCCCGCGAGGGGTGCGGAACAAGGGAAACGGACCCCGACAGTAGGGACCAAGGTCCCCTGTTGGCCCGTGGGGTGGTCGTGCGGCGGGCGTCCCGCGAATCGTCACGATTCGGGCGTAGACTTCCGCGCGTACCGGCCCGGGTTGGGTGACAGATCAAGGGGAGCGTGTGGACAGCAGTCGCAAGGCCGATGTGTCGCGGGGGGTGGTCCTGCCATGTGTCGCTTTGGTGGTGATCTTCGCACTGGGCATGGTCACGGGTCAGCACGCCACCTATGTGGCGATGATGGCGGTCGTGCCGATGCTGGCCGCCGCCTTCACTGGCTTGGCCTTCACCGCAATTGTGGTGGCGGTGACGCTCCTTGCCGGTTTTGTTCTGGCCTTCTTCCCGGCAGACGACGCAATCGGCGACAGCATCATTCCGCTGGTTGCCCTCGTGGTTTTCTCTGCTATCGCACTTATTGTCAGCCGAATTCGGCTGGTTGACGAGGTGTTCGCTCCGGCTCCGGTCGAACGGCGCAAGCCCATGCAGTTCCAGTTGCAGACGCAGGCGGATACCGACTCGATGACGGGTCTGCTGAACCGCCGCGGGGCTATCCGTGCGCTCGGCTCGCGCAACACGTCAGGTGAGCGCGTCGTGGCGTTCCTCGACTGCGATCTCTTCCGTGGCATAAACGACGAGTACGGCAGCGATGTCGGCGATGAGTTCCTGCAGGCGGTTGCTGGTCGCCTGCGCCACAGCCTCCCGGCGCATGACACCGTCGCCCGCTGGGATGGTGACGAGTTCCTGCTCGCTGTGGCAGCCGATGGCACGAGCGCGGCGCCTGCGCTCGAGCGCGTGGTCGCATCAATCAACGGGCACCCCATCCGCACGACCGCCGGACCGATCCCCGCGACGGTGTCGGTGGGCGCAGCGTTGTGGGGCCCGGGTCAGGAGCTTGAAGACGTGATCGCTCGCGCGGGTCGAGCATTGTACACGGCCAAGAACGGTGGCCGGGGTCAGGTGGTCATCGACGGCGACACCGGCGTGCGGCGGGCGGACGTGACCGGGCAGGAGTGATCCTCGGGAGCTGGTGCGGGCGCCGACAGCTTGCATGATTTGAGCGGGGACCGCGACCGGACCGAGAGCCTCCCGTGAGGTTTGGCAGGCAGATTCCTGTCTGCAAGGAGTAACAGGCAAGCCCCTTAATCACTCGGTTGGCCCACCGGCCAGTTATCACAACTCAGGGAGACACCAAATGAAGACGCTGGCAATCAAGGCTCACATGCTCATGCTGCAGAAGCAGGCCGAAATGAAGAACGATCGCGGCGCCACCGCCGTGGAGTACGGCCTGATCGTGGCCCTGATCGCGGTCGTGATCATCGTGGCCGTCGCCCTCCTGGGCAACAACCTGCTGGGCGTCTTCAACAAGGTGGCCTCGTCGGTCAAGTAGTCATCACGCTTCGTCCAACGGTGGGCGTCGCCCCCAGACCGGTTAGGGCCGGATTGGGGGCGACACTCGTCTTGGCACTCCCAGACGACGCGCCTCGCGACAATTCCCTGTTTTAGGGGCGATACTCTTGATTCATCGATCCGAATGCGCCTAGTAGGAGGAGTTGGAATGAAGTCACTTGCCATCAAGGCCCACATGCTCGTGGTTCGGAAGCAGGGGGACCTGCGGAGCTCGAGCGACCGCGGCGCCACTGCGGTGGAGTACGGCTTGATCGTGGCCCTCATCGCCGTCGTGATCATCGTGGCTGTGGCGCTGCTCGGCAACAACCTGCTGGGCGTCTTCAACAAGGCTGCCTCGTCCATAACACCCTGATCAAGGAACGTGGCCCGCATCACATGAACGTGTCAGGACGATGGCAGACTCGAACTCACGCTAGCCGTGCCGAGCGCGGCGCTGCGGCGGTCGAGTTCGCCATCGTGCTCACCGTCCTGCTGCTGATCCTGCTCGGTATCATCGACTTCGGGCGGCTGCTCTACGTGAGCCAGGGAGTGAAGGCGGCGAGCCGCGAAGGAGCCCGTGTTGCGGCTGTGCGGACAGCTTGGGGCGCCGCGGGAAACCCCACTACTAATCCAACGTCGTCCGCCACGGGCGTCGTAGCTGCGGTGAAGTCCGCCGCGGATTCCGCCTCGTCCCTGGCGGCAGGGGGGAGTCTGAAGGTCGCGAACGACAAGGGGACAAGTGCGGACTTGGCCACCGAGTCCCCCTGTACGACAGCGGGCGGGTCCGTCACTGTCACTGTGACCGTGTTGTTCAAATGGATCACCCCTGTAGGGGCGCTCCCGGGGCTCTCGAGCGGGGCCCTGCAAGGCTCCCGAGATGTCACCAGTGCCACCACCATGCGGTGTGAGTAGCCCGTCCAGTCTGTTCGACCACCTAATGCCGCGAATGAGACATTCCACTAGATAGGGTAGGCGCATGAAAAGATGGCTGCCGATAATCCTTGCCGTGGCACTCGCGGTCATCGCCGCGGGTCTGGTGTTCTTCTACACCCGGGGCGCCGAGCAGCGCGTCCTTGACGAGCAGCAGCCGGTCACCGTGCTGGTCTCGAGTTCGACGATTCCGCGCGGCATCTCTCTGGGTGATGCGGTGGCCGGCGGGCTCGCGGAGGAGACGCAGGTGCCCATGAGCATGGCCCCCGCGGGTGCGCTGAGTGGAGTCAATCCGGAGAACTCGTCGTTGCTCGCGATCAACAATGTGAACCCCGGACAGATCCTGTTGTCGACGAACTTCGTGGCCGAACTGCCGGATATCAGCCCCGTGTCGGTTCCCGACGGCCTCATCGCTATCGCGATCAACCTCGGTGACGTGCAGCGCGTCGGCAACTTCCTGCGACCTGGTGCGGAGGTGGTCGTGTTCAACTCCTACGGCACGGGCGTAGCGGTGGACGGCCTGGCCGTTCCAGGCGACCTGACCACCCGGGTGCTCGTCCCGAGGGCCCTGGTGCTCGGTGTCGGCGAGTCGGCTACGTCTCCGACCACGAATCCGGACGGCACCACGGCCACGCAAACTCCTTCGGCGCTCATCACGCTGGGCGTCGATCAGGCCGAGGCAGAGAAGATCATTCAGGCGTCACTCACGGATTCGCTGTACTTCGGCCTCTTGGGCGACGGCACGGAGATCACCCGTAGCAATGGCACCACCGCCGGCAATCTGTTCAACTAGAGGGGGCAGGACGTGCCAGTCGTACTAGGGGACACCGATCGAGACGCTGATCGGTTCCGTTTCACGCTCGCCGATGATGTGGCTGTCGTCGACACTGCTCAGAAACTCGATGCGTACCTCGAGAGCCACCCGGACGAGGATCTCGTGGTCGTCGGGCCCGATGTCACGATGGCTGTTGCGACCGAGGTTGCCGAGACCTACCGCCTTCGTCGACCCCATCTGGGTGTCGTGCTCATGCGTCGACGCATGGAGGTCTCGACAATGACCGAGGCGCTGCGCGCGGGTGTCCGAGAGGTCGTCGTCGCCGACGACGTCGAGGCGCTCGTGGGTGCATGCAAGCGCTCCATGGCCGTTTCGGAGCAGTTGCGCCATGTGGAGTCCGGTGACTCGAACTCGCGCCGGGGAAAGATCATTCTCGTCTTCTCCTCTAAAGGTGGCTGCGGCAAGACGACCGTCTCGACCAACCTTGCGGCCGCCCTGTCGTCTGGTGGCGACGGAGCTTCCGTCTGCCTCGTCGACTTCGACCTCGAGACGGGCGACGTCGCCATCGCTCTGCAGCTCGACCCCACTCGCACGATCAGCGACGCCTTGGGGATGCAGGGTGGGCTAGACGAGCGAGCCCTCGCTTCGCTTGTGGTGCCGTACAAGGCGAACATGGACTGCCTCCTGGCGCCGACCAAGCCCTCCGACGCTGAATTTGTTTCGGCTGCGCTCGCTGGAGAGATCGTTCAGGTCGCGGCCGAGATGTACGACTTCGTGATCATCGATGCGCCTCCGGCCTTCACTGACGTCGTGCTCAAGTGCTTTGACATGGCCGACACGTACATCCTGCTGACCACTTTGGACCTACCGGCGCTGAAGAACCTGAAAGTCACTCTGGACACCCTCGACAATCTGGGTTTCCCTCGCACAAAGTGGCAGATCGTCCTCAACCGTGGCGGTTCCCGAGTGGGACTGACCTCCGACGACATCGAGCGCACCGTGGGCGTACCCATCTCGGTCGAGATCCCATCGAGTGTCGAAGTTCCCCTGCGCCTGAACGAGGGAATCACCGTGGTCGAGGCCAACCCCCGGCATGACGTTGCGCGCGCGTTCGCCGAGTTGGCAGACAAGCAGCGCAAGATCAGCGGTGCTGCTAAGCCGGCGCAGGTGACGAAGCGCTCCATGTTCAAGCGGAGTTAGCTATGGGCCTCTCGGAGCGCCTCAACCAAGCGGGAGTGCCGCGCACGGCGGCCGCTAGCGCGGTGGCCGCGTCGGCAGCGGGTTCTCACGTCGATGATTTCGCATCATTGAAGCACGAGGTACATGACAACCTCATGCAGTCGCTGGGCCAGCAGGCATACGCGGGCCAGATGGAGCAGCGACTGCTTGAGGAGAACGTCTTCAATGCGATCCAGGCGGTGCTGGCCAAGTCGAAGCGCCCGCTTTCCACGGGCGATCGGGCTCGGATCACGCAGGAGATCATCGACGACATTCTCGGCAACGGGCCGCTAGAGCCGCTGCTGCGGGATCCGGAAGTAACGGAGATCATGGTCAACCGCGCCGACACGATCTTCGTCGAGCGGGCGGGCCGGATCTTTGCCACGGACCTCCGATTCTCCGACGAAGATCATCTGCGCCGCACCATCGATCGCATCGTGTCGCGTGTGGGTCGGCGCGTGGACGAGGCCAGTCCGATGGTCGATGCGCGGCTCCCCGACGGCAGTCGCGTCAACGCCGTGCTGCCGCCCATTGCACTCGACGGCTGCTCGCTGACCATCCGCAAGTTCTCCAAGGATCCGTTCACCGTCAAGGACCTGGTCACGATCGGAACCCTCACACGCGCGGCGGCCGAAGTTCTTGACGCCTGCGTCCGAGGCCGTTTGAACATCCTGATCTCGGGCGGCACCGGTTCGGGCAAGACAACGACGTTGAATGTGCTGTCGTCCTTCATTCCTGACAATGAGCGCATCATCACCGTCGAGGACGCGGCGGAACTCCAACTACCTCAGCCGCATGTGCTGCGGATGGAGTCACGTCCCTCCAACGTGGAGGGTCAGGGCCAGGTCACGATCCGCGATCTGGTGCGGAACTCGCTGCGTATGCGCCCTGACCGCATCATCGTCGGCGAAATTCGCGACGCAGCTGCCCTCGACATGCTGCAGGCGATGAACACTGGTCACGACGGCTCGTTGTCGACCGTCCATGCAAACTCCCCTCGGGACGCACTGAGCCGAGTGGAGACCATGGTGCTTATGGCGGGCATGGATCTCCCGGTCCGGGTGATCCGAGAGCAAGTGTCATCAGCCATCCAGGTTGTCGTTCAGCAGTCGCGGATGAGAGACGGTTCGCGGCATATAACGCAGATCTCGGAGATCACCGGGCAAGAGGGAGAGACGATCCTCATGCAGGATCTATTCTCATACGAATACAACACAGCTGAGGATTCGAACGTGCCCGGGCGTCTTGTTCCGACCGGAATCACGCCGACCTTCACGGACCGGCTCCATGATCATGGGGTCGATCTCTCGAGTGAGCACTTCCGGCCGCAGTGGGGGAAGTGATGTCCCGGCTCGGCCGTGTTGCTGCGGCTGCGTGCACGGCGCTGCTGCTTGCGGTGGCCGTTGCGGTGCCGGCGTGGGCCGGCGATGCGAAATCGGTGCAGGTAGTGGCGCAGGACGGACGCACCATCACCTTCCTCGTCTACCTCGACCCCAATGTTGTCCCATCGCCGGATGCGAGCCTGACTTCCAAGGTCGTGGTGTCGGGTGCAGAGATACCCGCTACTGCGGAGCCTGTTCTTACCGATGTCAGCGCGAAGGAGGCCATCCTCGTCCTCGATATCAGCGGGTCCATGCGCGGTGAGCGACTCACGGCCGCCAAGAAGGCGGCGAGTGAGTACGTGAGGACCCTGCCTGCCGATGTGCAGATCGGGTTGATTTCCTTCAACAGCCAGGTCAACGCAGTGGTGAACCCGACCGCGGACAAGGACGCGGTGATCGCGGCCATTGAAGGTCTGGTTGCGGGCAAGAAGACGGCCATGTACGACGGTCTTATCGGCGGTCTGGATATGGCGGACCCTGATAGCGGCGCACGCATCCTCGTGCTCAGCGATGGCGGTGACTCGGCCAGTGCCGCGACTCTCGAAGATGTGACATCCCGGGCTGCGGCCGACGGCGTCGCTCTGGATGTCGTGGCGCTGACGCCCAGCGTTGCCCATGCTGAGGTGCTGCGCACGATTGCGGGGGACAGCGGGCAGTTCATTCTGGCTACCGACGTGTCCGGGCTTGAGAAGGCGTTCGATGAGGCGACGGGATCCTTCGGCGGCAAGGTCAATGTGACGTCAACCATCCCCCCAGAGATCGATGCACGCGGCAAGTTCGCAATCGTCACGGTGTCTGTGGACGACACGCCCTACACCGGAACCAGTCAACTGCCGGATGTCGCGGCGCTCAGTAGCGTCGCCGGAGCGACGACGCCGCAGAGCACAACTGACACCACGACCGCCGCCGACCAGGAAGTTGTATCCAAGGCCGCGTCGATCTGGGCGCCACTGATGTACGGGCTGCTCGCTGCGCTGGTGATCGCGGTAGCGGCTGTTGCCTTCGTTTCCTACCGGCGGCAGCAGCGGTCGCGCATGCGCGTTGAGCAGGTGCTCTGGTATTCGAATGCTGCCTCATCGGGCCTCGTGACTGAAGCGCGCCCCGTGGCTTCGCAGGGTGCTCTGGTCGACTCGGCGAACACGTGGATGTCGGAGAAGACCTGGTACCCAGACATCGATAACAAGATCGACAACGCCGGCCTGCGCATGAATGTTGCGACCTGGCTGCTTATCCGTGCCGGCGTGACGTTTGCCTTGTTCCTGCTGCTTCTCCTGCTGACGGGGAACCTGCTCATCGGGCTGGTCTTGGGCGGGCTCGTGGGCTGGTTGGTATCGGGCATGTGGCTCGATTCCAAAGAGAATGCGAGCCGGAAGGCCTTTGAGGAGGAGTTGCCGGACTTCCTGCTGCTGATCGCCAGCGCGCTCCGCTCCGGGCTGTCCTTCCAACAGGCGCTTGACTCCACTGCCCACGAGGGACAGGGCGAGGTCAGCCGGCAGGTGCGCCGTGCCCTCACCGAAGTGCAGATGGGGTCGACGATTGAGCAGTCCCTTGGCCGGGTTGCCGAGCGCATGCAGAGCGAGGACATGAAGTGGACTGTCGCGGCGCTCGCCATCCAGCGCGAGGTCGGTGGCAACCTCTCCAATATCCTTGAGACCGCAGCTATGACAGTCAAGGGACGAGCCGAACTGAGGCGTGAGGTGCGCACGTTGTCTGCAGAAGGTCGGTTGTCGGGCTGGGTGCTCGCCTCGTTGCCCGTGGGGATCTTCGTATACATGCTGTTCGCGAACCGCGCGTACATCTCTTTCTTCTGGACCAACACAATTGGCTACATCGCTCTCGGCAGCATCGTCGTCCTCTTCATTCTGGGCTTCATCTGGATGCGTCGACTCGTGAAGATCGAGGTGTAGTGATGGATATCTTCGTGCCCCTGCTCGCCGCACTATTCGTGTTCGCTGCGATCGTGTGGGCCGGGATCCTCATCGTGCGATACCGGGAGTCCGCAGCGAAGCGGCGTGCCCTTGCATTCGTTGCGAGCTACGCGTCGAGCGATCCGCACAAGGCCATTCAGAAGGCCCGTGAGGACGATTCGCTCGTGCATACGCTCACATTGAGCCTAGGTGCGCGCCTCGTGAGCAAGTCTGCTCGGCGGCGAATCGAGCGTCAGGTGCTCTATTGCGGCCGGAGTGAGCCGAACGCGGCGGACGACGTCATTGGCCGGAAGATGCTGCTGCTCGTCCTCGGCCTGTTCCTCGGCTGGCTGATGGGCGTCGCTGCTGGGGGGCTGTGGTGGCTTGCTCTTCCCGCCTTCGGCCTCTTCGGCTATTTCGTGCCCGACATCCTCATCTACAACGAGGGCATCAAGCGCGATGAGGAGGTAGGCAAGTGCCTGCCGGATGCCCTGGACATGCTCAATCTCTGTGTCGAGTCCGGCCTGAGTTTCCAGGCTGCGCTCAGTCAGGTGGCCATCAATCAGGAGGGGCCGGTCGCGGAGGAGTTCGCGCTGGCCTTGCAGGAGATGCAGTACGGCCGCTCGCGAGGCCAGGCGTTGGAGGCTCTTGCGGGCCGCTCGCGGCAGCCGGATATTCAGCGGTTCGTCTCGGCGATGCTGCAGGTCGACAAACTGGGTGTTCCGGTTGCGACGGTGTTGCGCGAGCAAGCGAAGGAGATGCGGGCCAAGCGATATGCGCGGGCGCGTGAGCAGGCGCAGAAGGTGCCCGTGAAGATCCTTATGCCGCTCATGCTGTGCTTCCTGCCAGCCTTGTTCGTCATCATTCTGGGGCCGGCCGTCTACGGGATCGTCCAAGTCTTCTCTGGAATATAGCTGCCTCAATGCGCGTGGATCCTTGCGGCTAGCTGACCAGAATCGCAACCCACGCGCCGGCCAGCATGAAGGGGCCGAAGGGGAGTGCGGATCTTCGTCCAACCCTCCCGAGTGCCATCAGCGTGAGCCCAACCAGAGCTGCGAGTACAAAACTGATGAATGTGCCGGTGATGACAGCTGACCAGGCCGCCCAGCCGAGGAGTGCACCCATCGGGCCGGCCAGTTTGACGTCGCCCAGTCCCATCCCACCGGGGTTGATCACGTGCAGGAGCGAGAAGAACGCCAGCAGGACGGCTCCAGCGAGCAGGGCGCGCCCGAGTTCCGACCACAGGCCGGCGATCGCTGCAGGTGCAGCCAGCCCGAGCAGGACGACCGGGTAGGCCGACAGGGTGAGGTTGTTGGGCAGTCGGTGCGTCCGCAGATCGATGATCGTCAGGGGCACCGACACCATCGCGAAGTAGACATACACGGGTAGGTCCCAGGCAAGGCCGAACCGCCATGCCGCCGCTATGCACAGTGCGGCCGTGGCGAGCATCGGAATGGCGATCGGGATACTCCGAGCCGTCTCGCGGTTGATCAGGCGGCTGGCCGCCCAGCCGCTCGACAGGCCAACGAGCGCGGCCAAGGCCAGCAGGATCACGGCCGGCGGGTGCGCATGAGCGACTCCTGGACCACAGAGGCCACCAGTATTCCGTCGGCATCGAAGAACAGGCCGCGGGCCAGACCGTGGCCACCACGGGCGACGGGGGTGTCCTGTGCGAACAGCAGCCAGCGGTCGGCGCGAGTGGGTGCGTGGAACCAGATGGCGTGGTCGATCGACGCGAGGATCAGACCATGATCCTGACTCGTCCTGGCGTGGGGTGCGAGCGCGGTGCTGACCATTGTCAGGTCGGACAGGTACGTCAACGCGCTCGATTGAACGAGTGAGTCTTCGGGGAGTTCCTCCTCGATCCGTACCCACGCCATCCGCTCGTAGCGCCCGTCACTGAGCTCGAGCGGGCGGTCCGGCTCAACGATGCGCAGTCCGATGATGTGGGAGTCGGGATAGTCGAGGTCACCGGGGGCGGTGGCGCCCTCGAGATAGGCAGGCTGGGGAATCGGGAAGTCCGCGATGGTCTCGGGGCTCGGGAGATCAGGTTCGGTGAACTGGTGCTCCGGTCCGACGTCGTCAAGGGCGAAGGATGCCGTCATCATGAAGATCGTCTCGCCGTTCTGCACGGCGCGCACGATCCGTGTCGAGAATGAGCGCCCGTCGCGGGGCCGCTCGACGAGATAGGTGATGGAGTCCTTCGTGCGGCCGGGGCGCAGGAAGTAGCCGTGCAGGCTGTGCACGTGACGTTCGGGCGCCTCGACCGTGTGGCCGGCAGCCATCAGGGACTGTGCGGCAATCTGGCCGCCGTAGGCGCGAAGAGGCGAACCCGAGTGGCACCAGCCGGTGAAGATGTCCCGGTCGATCTGTTGCAGGGACAGCCGGTCGGCGAAGTGCCGTTGGGATGGGGCCTCGGTCACGCTCCGGCCGACTTCAGCGCGATACGACTAGAGACCGGCGGCCGTGCGCGCGGTGACATTGTCGGCCGGCAGCGGGAAGCCGGCCCGGTCGCAGGCCTTCTGGACGCGCAGTGACGCCTTCGCGAACGTCCGCTGCTGCTTCTTGGACAGTTCGGAAAGTGCCTGCTGCCGGCTCAGGGTCTTGACGATCTTCTTCATTCGGGTGGCGCTGCCGGCCAGCTTGGCATCGCCGCTGCCATCGTCGGCCGCGAGGTTCGCCTGGGTTACGAGTTCCTTCAGTTGGGCCTTGAAGTCGGCGCGGACCTGCTGCTCCGTCATGTCGCCGTCGGCAACGGCCCCGCCTGCGTACTGGCTGTTCAGGAGGTCGAGGTCGAAGTAGGCGGCGCAGGCGAGGGCCGCCGCGCCCGTGGGCGTGATCTCGGTCGCGCTTGCTGAGGGTTCGGCCGAGGCGCTGGAGGGGGCAAGCGACGCGGATGGCGTCGGGGTTTCCTCGGGGGTGGAGGAGCATGATGCGAGCAGCAGGGCCGACGAGGCCGCAACCGCTGCCAGTGTCATGACGTGACGAGTGCCCCTGGTTCCCATGTGCCCCACCTTCCGATCGCCCGCATCGCGGGAGTATGTGGTCATCCTTGCCCACTATCTCGCGGGGAGTCGCATCCAAGGGGTGGAATCACCGAACGACGGCGAGGAATCTGTCCGTTTCGACCTAATCGGCCTAGGCTCACGGAGGGGGACCCGGACGGGCCCCGTCGTGGAGGCGACCGGCGTGAACACCCGTCGAATACCAGCTGTGCTGACGGCTGCGGGCGTCCTGCTCGTCGCCGGCTGTTCCTCTGCGGCGACCCTGGCGCCGGCCAGCATCCAGGAGCAGATCGCCACCGGGCTGGCGGCCCAGGTCGGCGGTACCTTCGCTGTCGCGTGCCCCGGCGAGATCCCCGCGGAGAAGGGGTACACGTTCACGTGCACCGCCGACGACAAGGTGGGTGGTCAGACCGTGACCGTGACCGTGACCGAGAGTGACGATGCCGGCACGTTCACGTGGCAGGTCTCAGCGGTGGCTCCGGCACCGTGACGAATCCCTACGCATTCGTGCGCGGTCTGCGGCGCCCCGAGGCCTTCCATGGCGCATCGGAGCGCTCCGGCTTCTTCGAGGGCTGGTACGTCAAGCTCGTCTCGGCCGACCGTCGACAGAGGTGGGCGGTCATCCCGGGGATCTTCCGCGGCCTCGACACCGGCGACGGGGCCGTCCGCGATGAGGCCTTCATCCAGGTGCTCGATGGGTCGAGCGGCCGGTCCTGGTACCACGTGTTCCCGCCGGGTGACTTCGCTGCGTCCTCGGATCGGTTCGATGTCACGATCGCGGGCAATCATTTCGCTCCTGACGGAGTGACCTTGGATGTACCGCAACTGTGCGGGCGGGTGGATTTCACGACCCCGCTCGATCCCTGGCCGGTCACCTGGCGTTCGCCCGGGATCATGGGTTGGTACGGCCTGGTCCCTTTCATGGAGTGCTACCACGGGGTGGTGTCGTTCGGGCATGGCCTGGGCGGCGACCTGCTCGTCGAAGGCGAGAGTGCGTCGTTCGACGGCGGCCGCGGCTACCTCGAGAAGGACTGGGGGCGGGCGTTCCCCGCGGGCTACGTGTGGATGCACAGCAACCACATCGATGCGGATGCGTCTGCTTCCCTCGTGGCGTCCGTTGCCCTGATCCCGTGGCTTCGTGGCAGCTTCCGAGGATTCATCGTCGGGCTCGTGCACCATGGACAGCTGCACCGCTGGGCCACCTACAACCGGTCCCGCGAAACCCTCCTGGCGATCGATGACCAGCACGTGCGCTGGGCGCTCGACGGTCCCGATGGCCGCCTCGAGCTGTCTGCCGAGCGGGTGCGGGGAGGACTGCTGCACGCACCCCTGCGAACGGCCATGCATCAGCGCGTCGAGGAGACCATGGACGGCCGGATCTCGATCCGCCACACGGACGCCGCGGGGCGGGTGCTCCTCGAGGGAGAGGGCTCGTGCGCTGGCATGGAGGTGTTCGGGGACATCGACGGGCTGCTGGCGACCCGCGGCAAGTAGCCGCTGGCGTGCGATGCCCCCACAGGCATGTACGCTGAATCCTTACGCGCAGACGAACGTGAGGTAAACATGCTCCATCTTGTGGGTTACATCGACGCGGGCTCGGGTTCGTACCTGCTGGCTGCGGTTGCCAGCGGGGCTGCCGGAACGTGGTTCTACATTCGGTCGAAGTTTGCCAAGCTGCGCGGCCGAGGTGACCAGGATTCGGTCCCGGAGACCGAGCCGGTCTCGAACGACGCCTGATCTTGGTCTCGACCGGTTCGGCTAGTTTCCGCGACCCCGAGAACGCGGCCTTCCACGCAGACGGCTGGTACCGCATTGCGAGACCGGCGTCGGCTGACGCCCTGCGAACCCTTCGATCCTCGGACCTCTACAGCACCCTGGTCGCTGAGGGGTCCCTGGTGGGCTTCGATGAGGTTCCTGCCGAGGCTGCCGCTGCGATCCTGGCCGACTATGCCGCGGTGTCCGGTCGCCCCGTCGTCGCCGACTGCGCCGTCTTCTCGGTCGAGTCGGTCGACACCATCACGTACCCGTGGGAGTGGCCGAACTCGCTTCTCGAGTCGGCCGCCCTCCTCACCCTCGATCTGCGGCGTCGGCTGCTGGGTATCGGCCTTGACCTGAAGGACGCGTCCGCCTTCAACGTCCAGTTCCGGGGAATGCGGCCCGTCTTCATCGACCTGGGTTCGATTGAGACCTGGCGCCCCAACCCGTCATGGAATGCCTCACGTCAGTTCATCGAGCACTTCATCAACCCGCTTGCCGTGGGGTCGGGCGACCGGGTCACGGCGGCGGATGCGTGGGAGATCGCTCGGCACCGGGGCCTGCGGTCGGAGGCGGCCCGCCAGTTGCTGCCGAGGAAACGTCGTCGAAGCCTGTCGCTCCTGCTACTGCAGGCCACCACGCGCCCCGTGGAGAAGAACGCGCCGAGCGAGTCGACGTTCTCCGGTGAGGCGAACCGCAACAAGGACCTCGCGCGCAACGCCACGCTGTCGCTGACGAAGCGTCTTGCCAAGCAGGTGGCGAAGCTGCACGGTAAGGAGCACAGCACGACGTGGGTCGACTACGGCACCCGAGGGCACTACGGCAGCGACGACCTGACCCGCAAGTCGGCCATGGCGACCGAGTTCGTGGCGGCAGCGCCGGGACGCAACCGCCTGGTCCTCGATGTGGGCGGCAACGACGGCTTCACCGCAGCGCACCTTGTCCGACATGCCGATGCCCGTGTTGTGGTGATGGACGCGGACGCCGGCGCGCTGGACGTGTTGTACGCAGGCATCGCCCAGGTCGCTGAAATCGCCGACCGAGTCACGCCGGTTCTTGGCGACATCACCAACCTGACGCCCGACTCCGGCCTGCTCGACCAGGAGTTCGCGGCCTTCACGCGGCGCGTTCGTCCCTCCGCCGTCATCTGCCAGGCTGTACTGCACCACGTGGTGATCACGCAGGGCACACCCATGCAGTTCGCGGTCGATGCACTTGCCGCCTTCGGGGCACCGGTGCAGATTGAGTTCGCCACGGAGGATGACGTGAAGTCGCGCCTCCTGCTCAGCCAGATCCCGAACTGGTCCGGCGACTATTCCACCGAGGCCCTGCTGACCGCATTACGCAACCGCTTCGCGCAGGTGCAGGTGCTGGGGACCACGTCCGCCACGCGTGTTGTCGTCAATGCCTGGGACCTGCTGGACGCTTCGTGAACCGCGGTGACCTGATGCGGCGGATCGGCGCCCGCACCAACACCAGTGCGCCGAACAACGCTTCGTGGCTGATGGCCGTGGGCATCCTGGCGATGGTCATCCCCGCCAGCGACAAGATCGCCTCGAACCAGGTCTTCTTCGCGGCCCATGGCGTCTCGGTCCTGGCCTGGGTAGCAGTGCTCGTCCTCGGGCTGGTCATCTGCTGGCTCGTCCTGACCGGGATTCTTCTGCTCCTGCTGCGCCTGGTCAGTGCGCGCGTCTACGACGTCGTCACCTCGCTGCTGATGCTCCTCGTCGCCTGGTTCTTCCTCAGCAATGTCCTGGCCCGGACGGCGCTCGAAAACGCGTCGGTTCTCGCGCCCGTTGCCGGCCTGATTGTTGCGGCGGGGATCACCCTGCTCGCCCGGCGGTTCGCGATGGGCAATGCGCTCGCGGTGTTCGCGGTCATCGCCGCCGTGGTGCCGTTGCTGATCCCGCTCGTCACGGGGAGCCAGGAGGCGCCGAAAAGCACGTTCGCCTTCGATGACCGGCCCGACCGCCCGTCGGTGTTGTGGGTGATCTCGGATGAACTGCAGTACCCCCTCGCGTTCACCCAGGATGGCGAGGTGCGGCCGGAACTGCCCAACCTGAAGGCCCTTGCCGCTGACGCCACGACGTACTCGCATGCCTACGCGGGCGCCAACTACACCGACTACGCCGTGCCGTCGATGCTGAGCGGAATCTCGGATGTGGCCGGGCAGGGTGCTGACCAGATGCAGAAGGTTCGTGCGGGAATCGGGATCGTGCCGGGTATGGCATCGGCCTACTCCGTCGTCATGCAATCGCCGATGTACTCCTTCGACTGCAGTACCGCCGACTGCGCCAGCGTGGGTGCCGGTGACGATGTCGGATTCGTCCAGCGCTACTCCTCCTTTGCGAAGGACACGCTCGCGATCGCGGGTCGCACCGCACTTGCCGCACCCTTCTCGGATCTGTTCCCGTCGCTGGACGGCAAGTGGCGTGACTTCTGGAACGGTGGGGACGAGTTCGGCGACAACGCGGAAGGCAACTCCGTCGGCGCCGTCATAGATGGCATTGCGAGCGTCGGGCAGTCCGCGCCGGCGGATCCGTTCTTCGCCTTCTGGCACACGATCCGAACCCACGCTCCGTGGGTCGTCGACCGCGACGGCAAGGAGATCTACCCGTCACGTGTGCCGATCGTCGAGGGCTCGCACATGATCGGCGCCGAGTTGGATCAGACGTACACCACCGAGGAACTCAAGAGCCTCGAGCGGAGGCTCTACGCGAACTCCGCCGTCGACTTCGATCGTCAGCTGGGTCTGCTGATCGACGACCTGAAGGCGAGCGGCGAGTACGACAACACGATGATCGTCGTCACCGCTGATCACGGTGCGACGATGACCGACCGTGCAGACCGTCGCGTTGGCGACACGCTGGAGCAGCGTTGGTCCGAGGTTGCCCATGTGCCCCTCGTGGTCAAGGCGCCGGGGCAGTCTGAGCCGGCCATGGTCACGGCCCCTCGGTCGACTGGCCAGATCGCTGCCACGGTGCTGGCGACCGTGGGCGCCACGGCCCCGGCTGACGCGGAACTGAGTCCGGATCTGTCCGATGATCTCCCCTCCGGACCGGTCTTCACGACCGTCGGGGGTGGGGTCATGACGCCCTGGAACTACACCGGTGCCCCTGAGGTGGACCCGTGGCTTGCAGACGACCTGACCCCGCCCGATCCGCAGCATCCGTTCGCCATCGGCATCGATCATGCGCTGCTGGGTCGTCCGGTTCCTGATGGCTGGACCGCCGTGACGCCGTCGCATGTGCTCGTCCTGCCGGGGGAGTCGACCCAGCAGGTCGTCATCGTCGATCGCGAGTCGGCCGCCTGCTCCGTTGACGCGACGATCGGGCTCGTGTCGTCAGACGACACAGTCGTCGGCTCGGTGCTGTGGGAGGGCCCCGCGGGAGCTACGGGTGGTCAGACGCG
>CAIVQM010000258.1 GCA_903908025.1 uncultured bacterium | reverse complement strand
GTTCGCATCGAAGACACCCTCGTCGTCACCGACGCAGGTCCACGGATCCTCACCGAGGCCCCCCGCGATCTGCGTGTCGTCGGCTGACGCTCGATCACCTTGGAGCAGAGCACGTGGCTACCACGAACGACCTGAAGAACGGACTCGTCCTCAAGATCGACGGACAGCTGTGGACCGTCATCGATTTCCAGCATGTCAAGCCCGGCAAGGGCGGAGCCTTCGTCCGTACCAAGCTGAAGAACGTGCTGACGGGCAAGGTCGTCGACCGGACCTTCAATGCGGGTCTCAAGGTCGAGACGGCCACGGTCGACAAGCGCGAGATGCAGTACCTCTACAAGGACGGCGACGACTGGATCTTCATGGACATCCAGTCGTACGAGCAGACGACCGTGCCGGATGCCGTCGTCGGCGAGATGTCGAAGTACCTCCTGGAGCAGCAGACGGCGACCGTCGCAACCAACGAGGGCCTGCCGATCTACATCGAGCTCCCGGCTTCGGTCGAGCTCGTCATCACGTACACGGAGCCGGGACTTCAGGGCGACCGCTCGACCGGCGGCACCAAGCCGGCCACTCTCGAGACGGGCGCGGAGATCCAGGTTCCCCTCTTCATCGAGTCGAACACCAAGGTCAAGGTGGACACCCGCGACGGGTCGTACCTCGGCCGGATCAACGACTGACGTAGACGCCGGAATCAGGAATATGTCCGCACGGAGCAAGGCACGCAAGCGCGCGCTCGATGCGTTGTACGAGGCGGACATCCGCGGGCAGTCCGCTGTCGATGTGCTGTCGGAGACCACCCAGCGCAGATCCGATGACGGCCAGGCGGCGATGAACGCCTACGTGACCGAGATCGTCGATGGTGTGACGGCGCATCGTGAGTACATCGACGAGCTCCTCGGCAGCTACTCCATGGGTTGGAGTCTTGAGCGCATGCCAGCAGTCGACCGGGCGATCCTGCGGATCGGGACCTACGAACTGCTGTGGCGCGATGACGTCCCGGACGCGGTCGCGATCGCCGAGGCCGTCGCGCTCGCGCAGGAACTGTCGACCGAGGAGTCGTCATCCTTCGTCAACGGACTCCTCGGCCGGATCCTCGAACTCAAGCCTCGGCTCGCGCTCGGGACCGACACCGCCTGAGCAGTGCTAGCCCTTTGTCGCTGACAGCATGAGGGTCGTCTTCCCGTCGGCCTCAATCGAGTTCACGCTGACGGTGTACCCGTTGCCGGTGTACTCGCTGACGATCATCCCGCCCATGTTCGACGTCTGACTCTGGGTGTAGCCAGCGGACTCCAGCGCAGCACCGTAGGTGTCGGTCGCCTCCTGCGGAGTGGCATCCGTCAGCCACATTGCCGAGGCTGATCCGTCGCTCTGAACGCTTACCATCGACAGTGTTCCGCCATCAAGGGTCGGGATCTCGGCCGGCCAATTGTCTGGCAGTGCCACGTCCGTGCCCATGGCGACTTCGTTGCCTTCATCGTCGGTCACGGTGACACCTTCGTCGTTGATGTCTACGTTGCCGCCGACGGCCTGTTCGGCAGCCTGCTCGGCGACGGATTGCGCGACATCTCCGCACGAGGTGACAAGCGGTGTTGCGATGGCCAGTAGTGCGGCCAGCATTGCGGCGCTCATACGTGAGCGGGTAGGGGTCATGGCAGCCTCCTTGGTTGAAACAAGCCTAGGTCGGATCGACGTCGGAGTCATGGTGTGGAGACGACTGTTCATCGAGTGGATACGCGTGGTGCCCCGGGTGGGATTCGAACCCACACTGGACGGTGTTTGAGACCGCTTCCTCTGCCGGTTGGGATACCGGGGCGCGCGACCAAGGGTATCTGTCGGCATGGGCGCGCCTAGGCTGGTGGCATGACGTTCGCCGAAAACGCTGTCCCGGTCACGGTCCTCGTGGCCGAGGACGAGGCCCTCATCCGGATGGATCTCGTCGAGATGCTGGGGGAGCTTGGCTATCGCGTCGTCAGCCAGGTGGCCGACGGGCAGGCCGCTGTCGACCAGACCCGGGCTCTGCTTCCGGACGTGGTGTTCATGGACATCGCCATGCCGCGGCGCGATGGGCTGTCGGCGGCGGAGGAGATCATGGCCGAGGGGCTCGCGCCCGTTGTGATGGTCACGGCCTTTAGCCAGCGGGAGGCTGTGCAGAGAGCAGCAGCCGCAGGGGTGCTGGGCTATCTGGTCAAGCCGTTCGGGAAGGCGGATCTGGCTCCGGCCATCGAGATTGCGGTGGCCCGATGGCAGCAGATGAACGAGTTGAACGCCCAGATCGTGGGGCTGCGGGAGCGACAGACCGCACGTGAGCTCGTCGACACGGCCAAGCGGCGACTGGAGCAGGATCTCGGGCTGACCGAGCCGGAGGCGTTCGCCTGGTTGCGACGAGCGGCGATGGACCAGCGGGTCACGCTTGCCGAGGTGGCGGCCCGTGTGCTGGCCGAAACCGCGTGAATCGGACGTTAAGGTCACAGATCCATCACGAAGAGCCAACGATGTAACACCGAGTTACCCACCCGTAACTGACCGTCCCGTATGGTGGCGGCAACGCGACGGCATCCGCCGTCGTTCGTCTTTCTCTAAGGAGACTGCATGAAGCGCACTACGGTCCTCAAGTCGGCCGCCGTGCTGGGTGTGGCCTCGCTGGCTCTTGCCGCCTGTGGTGGCAGCAGCTCGTCCAGCGAGTCCAGCGCAGCGGCACCGGCCGAGAGCAGCGCGGCCAGCGCAGCAGCATCTGAGGCACCCGCCTCAGAGGCCCCTGCTGCTACTGGCACGCCGCTCTACCTGGTCGACGGCAACACGGGCAATGCCCTGGGCGAGAAGCTCCCCGCGGGGACGCTGGATGGTGTCAAGGGAACGATCCCGGGCGCCGAGAACACCCAGGACTTCAAGGACGCCCTCCTCGAGGTCGATCCCGGCCTCAAGGACTACGCGTACGCGCCTGAGTCGTACGACGCAGTCATCCTCACCGCCCTCGCCGCTGCGGCAGCGAAGTCGGACGCGGGCGTTGACATGGCCAAGCAGATGGTGGCCATCACCAACGGCACCGATGTCTGCAACGACTACGCCGGCTGCATCGAGCTGCTCGGCCAGGGCAAGCAGATCGACTACAACGGTCGCTCCGGCGCCGTGAACTTCTGGGATGCCGGTGACCCCACCAGCGCTTCGATCGGTGTCTACACCTTCGGTGCCGACAACGTTCTCAAGCCTGAGGTCACCTACATGGAGGGCGAGATCGTCCCCGACGGCACGGCCAACGCCATTGAGGGCAAGCCGCAGGAAGGCGCCAACGACGGCGTCTTCAAGGTCGGCACGTTCCTCCCCGTCACGGGCAACCTTGCCTTCCTCGGCCCACCCGAGGTCGCCGGCGTGAAGCTGGCGATCAAGGACATCGAGGCTGCCGGTGGCATCCCCGGGTTCAAGAAGATCGTCCTCGAAGAGGGCGACTCGGGCGACACCTCGACCGAGACCGGCAAGCAGACCGTCAAGCGCCTGCTGCCGCTCGGCATCGACGTCCTCGTGGGTGCGGCTTCGTCGGGTTCGACGCTGTCCGTGCTTGATCAGGTCACCAACGCTGGTGTCCTGATGATCTCGCCGGCCAACACCTCGCCGGCACTGACCACCGCACCCGACAAGGGCCTGTACTGGCGTGTGGCTCCGTCCGACGTACTCCAGGGCGCCTTCGTCGGCTCCATGGTGCTGCAGGACGGCTACACCAAGGTCGCGATCATGTCGCTGCAGGACTCCTACGGCGACGGCCTCAACGCCAACGTCACCAAGGCAGTCACTGAGGGTGGTGGCGAGATCGTCGCCAACGTCGTCTACGACCCGAAGGCCACCGACTTCGCTGCTGACGTGGCGAAGGTCAAGGCTGCCGGCGCTGAGGCGATCGTGCTCATCGGTTTCGATGAGTCGGCGCAGATCATCCAGGAACTGGTCAAGCAGGGCATCGGCCCGAACGCTGCCAGTTAGTACGTAGCACGAACTGTGGGGGTCGGCCTTCGGGCCGGCCCCCACAGCTTTGCCCGCTCCCGCTTGCCCCCACAGCTGGCCATTCGTATGGAAGGGCAGGGGGTGATGGTGGTGGGGCTGAGGGCTATGCCTTGGCGAGGGTGCCGAGGTAGAGCTGGACCACCTTCGGGTCGGTCGCCAGGCTGCGACCAGTGCCCGTGTAGGCGTTACGGCCCTGATCGAGCACATAGCCGCGGTCGACGATCTGCAGGCAGCGCATGGCGTTCTGCTCGACGATGATGACCGTGACGCCCGTCGCGTTGATCTCCCTGACGCGGACGAACACCTCGTCGGTGAGGATCGGCGACAGGCCCGCGGACGGCTCGTCGAGGAGCAGGACGGACGGGTCCATCATCAGGGCGCGGCCCATCGCGACCATCTGCCGCTCGCCACCGGACAGCTGGCCGGCCCGCTGGGAACGACGCTCGCCCAGGGCGGGGAACAGGTCAGTCACGAACGCGAATCGCTCCTGGAACTTCTTGGGCGCCTGGTAGCAGCCCATCTCCAGGTTCTCCTGGATGGTCAGCGACGGGAAGACGTTGTTCGACTGGGGCACGAACCCGATGCCCAGATTGACGAGCTGATCGGCGCGCACGTTCGTGATGTCCTGATCCGCCAGCGTCACCCGGCCGCTGCCGACCTTGACGAGCCCGAACATGGCCTTGAGCAGGGTGGACTTGCCGGCGCCGTTGGGCCCGATGATGCCCACGAGCTCACCGGACTTCGCGTACAGGTCGGAGCCGTTGAGGATGTTCACGCCGGGGATGTAGCCCGCGATCAGATCATCGGCGACGATCAGGGCGTCGCGGGCCCCTTCGACGTGGTCGTTGCGGTCGCGGATCTCGGAGGCGCTGAGGGTCGAGGGCTCGTCGCGCTGGGCAGCATCGAGATCGAGCTGTGCCTCGCGGGTGTGGGCTGAGACGTACTGCGGCAGATCGCCGGGAAGCTGGTCGCTCACTGGTCCTCACCCTCCTCGGTGAAGGACACGCCCGATGTCGTGAGGGCCTTGTCGTGGTGGCCACCCAGATAGGCGACGATGACGGCCTCGTCGCGCATGACCTCGTCGGGCGGTCCCTCGGCGATCACCTTGCCCTGGGCCATGACGATGACCCAGTCGCTGATGTCGCGGACCATGTCCATGTCGTGCTCGACGAACAGGACGGTCATGCCCTCCTCGCGCAGGCCCTTGATGTGCTCGAGCAGGGACTGCGTTAGGGCGGGGTTCACGCCCGCCATCGGCTCGTCGAGCATGACCATCTCGGGGTTGGTCATCAGGGCTCGGGCCATCTCCAGCAGCTTGCGCTGCCCGCCCGACAGGGACCCAGCGAAATCATCACGCTTGGCGTGCATGTTGAAGCGGGTGAGGAGCTCGTCGGCCTGTGCCGTGATCGCCTTCTCCTGCGCCTTCCACAGGAATCCGAACATCGCCGACATCAACTGCTCGCCCCGCTGCGCCGTCGCTCCAAGGCGCATGTTCTCCAGCACGGTCATCTTGGACAGGGCCTTGGTGAGCTGGAAGGTGCGGATCATGCCCATCCGGGCCACCTTGTAGGCCGCGATCCCAGCGAGGTCCTGACCATTGAAGAGCCAGCTGCCGGTATCGGGGGTATCGAAGCCCGTCAGTAGGTTGAAGAAGGTCGTCTTGCCGGCACCGTTGGGGCCGATGAGCGCCGTGATGGCGCCGCGCTGGATCTCCACGTGCTCGACGTCGACGGCCGTGAGGCCGCCGAAGCGACGCGTGACGTCGTTCGCGATCAGGATCGGATCGGGCTTGGCGGCGCCGGGCACGCGCGGAACGTCGGCGAGCGCCCGGACCGCGATATCGCGTCGGGAACCCGTGGTGGCACCAGGGCTATCGGGCATCGAGGGCCAGCTCCTTTCGGTCGCCGAGGATTCCCTGGGGTCGGAAGATCATCAGGAGCATGATCCCCAGGCCGACCAGCATGAAGCGGACGACAGCGGCCTGGGTGCCGGTCATGAGGGACAGGATCGGCACCCCCTGGTTGATGGCGGACCTCAGGAAGACGTCGGTGCCCTGGATGACCGCCCAGAAGATGACGGTGCCCAGAACTGGGCCAAAGACCCGGGCCGCGCCGCCGAGGATCAGGATGGCGTAGGCGAAGAAGGTCGTGTCGTTGCCGAAGAAGTCCGGGCTAACCGCCTCATTGCCGACGGCGTAGACGAAGCCGGCGATCGCGCCGAACATGCCGCCCAGGACGAGGGCCTGCATCTTGTAGAGGTAGACGTTCTTGCCCAGACTGCGGACGGCGTCCTCGTCCTCACGGATGCCCTTCAGAACCCGGCCCCAGGGGGAGCGGACCATCAGCCAGACGAGCAGGCAGGAGAGGAATACGAGCGCCCAGCCGACGATGAGAACGAAGATCTGTCGGTTGCTCAGGACCACCGGCCCGAGCCGCAGCGCAAGATCGTCGGCGAGTGGGTTGAGGGCGAAGAACCCGCCGCTGAAGCTCTGCAGGCCGTCGGAGCCGCCGAAGTAGCTCTTGAAGGTGACGGAGCGGACGAGCAGCCGGACGATCTCGGCGGCCGCGATGGTCACGATGGCGAGGTAGTCCGCGCGCAGGCGCAGCGTCGGGATACCCAGAATCAGGGCCAGCACCACG
>CAIVQM010000257.1 GCA_903908025.1 uncultured bacterium | reverse complement strand
GTCTCCGAGGCGAAACTGCCGCAGACTCGGCAGCGTCGGTCCCTGGCGGCCACGGAGCACCTCAAGGCCGGCGTGCGCCGACCCCAGTCCGCGTAGCTGCAGCAGACGTCCGACAGACTGCTGGCGTGCGCACGAGTCTGGAATTCCTCCGACCTTCGCACACCGTTCCCGTCACCCGCTGGCGCGCAACATCACGCTGGCGCACCCGGCCATCGACCTTCGCAATCCTGCTCGTCGGACTGTGGCTGTTCGGGACCGGTGAGGCGATGCTCGTCGACGCGACCCTCGGGAACGCCCCGTGGACCGTGCTCTCCCAGGGCCTGAGCTCGCGCTTCCCGATCTCCATCGGGGTCGCGACGTTCCTCGTGTCCGTCAGCGTGCTGCTGCTGTGGATCCCGTTGCGCGAGCGACCGGGCCTCGGCACGATCAGCAACGCCGTGGTCATCGCCATCTCACTGCAGGTCATGGTGGACGTGCTGCCAACTCCCACCAACACCGTCGTCCGACTGCTCATGGTGCTGGGCGGCATTATCGTCATCGGGATCGGCAGTGGCCTCTACCTCACGACGAACCTCGGGCCCGGTCCGCGCGACGGCTGGATGACCGGCATCCACATCCGCACGGGCTGGCCGATCAGCGCCGTGCGCCTCGGCATCGAGGCGACCGTGCTTGTCGTCGGCTGGCTGCTCGGCGGCACCGTCGGAATCGGCACCGTGCTCTTCGCACTCCTGATCGGGCCGTCCGTCGGCTATGGCCTCCGAGCTGCTGGTGCCTGGGGCGGCGCAACAGGAGAGGTACTCGAAGACGAGCACCCCGAACTTGAAGCGTGACCGCGTGCTAGCGGCCCTGGTGGCGCTGGGTACCGGACGAGCGACGTGACTTCCAGGCATCAGCCGGACGCGACGAGCGGCTGGAGCGCGACGGCGCTGTGCGGGTCGCCTTCGACATCGGCGCGATCCACGGGACACCCGAGGGCTCGCGAGCGCCGGTGACGTCCGACAGCGTCTGGTCGCCGGGGCGAACACGTGCAATATACGGATCGACACCTGCGCGCTTGGTCAGCGAGGAGACCATCCGCTGCTGCTTCGGCGATGCGAGGGTCACGACGGTTCCCGACTCACCAGCGCGAGCCGTGCGACCGGCGCGGTGGAGGTAGTCCTTCGGGTCGGTCGGGGAGTCGACGTGCACGACCAGGCTGATGCCGTCGACGTGGATTCCACGGGCAGCGACGTCAGTGGCGACGAGCGCAAGGGTGTCGCCCTTGCGGAAAGCCTCGAGCGTCTTCGTACGAACCGCCTGCGACTTGCCACCATGCAGTGCACCCACGGCGACGCCCTGTGCGGCAATGTGGTCGGCCAGCCGATCGACACCCGCCTGCGTGCGAACGAAGAAGATGGTGCGACCGTCGCGAGCGGCAATCTGCGCCGTGACCTCGTCCTTGTCGGCCGGGTGTACGAGGAGCAGGTGATGGTCCATCGTGTCGATCTGCGCGTGAACCGGAGCAATGGAATGCGTCGCGGGATTGCGCAGGTACTTGCGAACGAGGGTGTCGACGTCACCGTCGAGCGTCGCGCTGAAGAGCAGCCGCTGACCATGGGGCTTCGTCATATCGAGGATCTCGCGGACGATGGGCATGAATCCCATGTCAGCCATCTGGTCAGCCTCGTCGAGAACGGTGATCTCGACCTCGGACAAGTCCAGGTCACCGCGGTTGACCAGGTCAACGAGCCGACCCGGCGTCGCCACGACGACCGTGACACCGCGCTCGAGGCTGCGGATCTGCTTGGCGTATGGCATCCCGCCGGCGATGAGCCGGACCTTGAGGCCGGCCGAGTGCGCGAGGGGGCTGAGGGTGTCGCTGACCTGCATGGCCAGTTCGCGCGTCGGCACGAGCACGAGGCCCAGCGGGCGCTTCGTCTCTGCGACGCGTCCGGTGAGCCGCGTCAGGACGCCCAGTCCGAAGGCGAGCGTCTTGCCGGATCCGGTCTGGCCTCGTCCCAGGATGTCGCGGCCGGCGATGGCATCGGGCAGGGTCGCGACCTGGATGGGGAAGGGCTCGGCAATGCCACCGCGCGCTAGCGCGGGGATGAGAACGGGAGTGACGCCGAGTTCGGCGAAAGTGGGCACGGCATGCATGAGTAAACGACCATTCGTGACGACAAGCGCGTCTCGAATGTGCGACCCACGTTCGGTCACGAGCAAGACTCGCGAGCGGCGCACTGAGCGCCTGATGAGGTGCCACTGCAACGCAGCGACTTTTTGAGTGTACGGGCCAACATCGTCAATCATGAAATCCGTGAGGGACCGTGCGCACAGTGACCTACTGTGTCCCGATGGCTGCCCGCATCTGGCTCATCCGGCACGGCGAGACCGAATGGAGCCGTTCGGGGCGCCACACCGGTCGCACCGATGTACCTCTGACCGCCGCGGGCGAAGCCGATGCCGATGCTGTGCTGGTCGAGCTTGCCGGTATCGAGCCGGGGCTGGTGCTATGCAGCCCGATGACACGCGCACGTGAAACGGCTCGACGGGCCGGACTGATCCCCGATGCCATCACCGACGACCTGTGCGAGTGGGACTACGGTGCCTGGGAGGGACGGACGACGGCGGAGATCCGCGTGGAGCTGGGCGATCCGACATGGCTCGTGTGGGACCACCCCGTCCCGCCCGGCCAGACTCCGGGTGAGCAACTCGATCAGGTCGGACATCGAGTAGAGGCCGTCCTGGCCCGTTGCGCGCCCGTCATCGCGGAAGAACGTGACTGCGTCCTCGTCGCCCATGGACACGTTCTGCGCATCCTGACCGCACGATGGCTCGGGCTTCCACCCATCGATGGACGGCTGTTCGCCCTCGACCCCGCACGCCTCTCAGCCCTGGGCTTCGAGCATGAACAGCACGTCATCACCTGCTGGAACGCCACTACCGCGCCCGCACTGGGAGGATGACGCCATGCTCGACGACGCCACCAAGCGGCAGCTGCGCTTCTCCCTGTTCCTGCAGTCCTTCGCCCTGCTGATGCTGGGCGGGGCCGCCCTGGTCCGCGCGACGTCCATCGGCTGGGATGCCGTGACCCTGCTCTTCGCCTCCGGTGTCGTCGTGGTCGTCGCTGCGATCGTGTTCACCGCGAGCCGGCTGCGCGCGGGATGATCAGCGGCAATTAGCTGATTCGGCCGGACAATATCCGTTCTGGTAGCCTTTCCCCCTCACATTCTTCGTTCAGCTGCTCGCCCCTACCTTCGGAGAAGTCATGCGTCCGCTCGCCCGCGTCCTGATCGACGAGTCCCACCGGCAGGCCTGGTCGACCCGGCCCGAGATTGCCGCGCTGATGAACCCCGTCAACCCAGCCGACGCCTCGTACGCCATCGCCGCAGCAGCAACGATGCGAGCTGGCCTGGACCTGCGAGTGCACCCTGCCGGGCCGATCGACGACGACGTCCTCGCCGGCATCGATGCCCTCGTGCTGCCACATGCCGCCGACGATGCCTGGGAGCACACGACCGGCACGGGTTCACCGCGCCTTACGTCCGATGAGATCGATGCCATCGAGCGGTTCGTCCTCGCTGGCGGCGGCCTGGTGATCCTCGCCGAGACCGAGCAGGCCAAGTACGGGAACAACTTCGTCGACCTGGCCGCCAGATTCGGAGTGGCTATCGACAACACCACCGTGCAGGACCCGACCCATGCATACAAGGACGTGCCCACGTGGGTGCTCGCCGATCTCGTGCGGGGGCCGAAGCATGATCTGGTCGCACAGGTGGGGGAGGCCTGCTTCTACCGTGCCGGCAGCCTGCACGGCGTGGCTGCCAGTGACCTGATCGCACTCGAGACGGTCGCGCGCACCAGCGACCAAGCCGATCCAGCCCGGGCCGGGCTGATCATGTCGTCGACCCTCACATCAGGTCGGGTCGTGGTCGCCTCTGACTCCGACCTGTTCGGCGACGACTCCATCACCGACCTCGACCACGTCCAGCTGTGGCTCAACCTCGTGACGTGGGCGGCGGGCAGCCGCACGGCCAGCCAACAGGCGATGGCGTCGGCACCCACCTGGACGGCAACCGACACTGCGTGGGCGCAACTGGTCGCTGCCGTTGAGGCCATCCGACCGATGCAGGCGAAGGACGGATCGATCGACCTCGCCGATCCCGCTGCTGCCGACGCGGGTGCGCACATCGATCGCATGTGCGCGGCGATCACCGTCCTCGCCCCGCGGTTCCCGCATCAGCAGGAGCACCTCGCGGCGACCGTCGACGATCTGCGCGCATGGGCGGCCGGCGGGTTCGAGGTGCCGGACTTCGTCCGGTCATTGCAGCTGTTCCGTCCGGACCTTCGCCGCGAGAACGGCATCGAGCACTTCGCGGTGTTCCCGATGTACACGCAGAATGGCAACCCCAATCGCAATCTCGAGGCCGTTGTCACGCGCACCTTCTGGCCGGACTGGCTCGCCGAGCAGGAGGCGCGCGCCTACGACAACGCCGCCTTCGTACCGATCGAGTTCGTCGGCTTCACCGCGGGCTATGACACCCACTCGGCCGTCTTCTTCCCGGAGACCGTCGCGACCAGCGAGACCGTCACCTTTCACTGGGGCGGCATCTTCTGCGATCGCGAGGCGGCACGCTTCCGCGTTGTGGCGCGCAGCGCCTCCGACACGCTGCGACTCTCACTTCCGCCGGACATCGACCTGCTGCTCAACGACCAGCAACTCGCACAGGAGACGTTCGTCCTCTGGGACCTCATCCACGATCGCACCCACAGTCGCGGCGACCTGCCCTTCGACCCCTTCATGATCAAGCAGCGCATGCCCTACTGGATGTATGCCCTGGAGGAGTTGCGCTGCGATCTCTCCACGTATCGCGAGACGCTGACCCTCGACGCACATGACATCTATCTGGGGCGCTTCATCCGCCACGCGATCGTGTTCGACCGACTGTTCCGATTCACGGTCACCGGCGGCCGTACACGCAACTACGACGGTCTCGCCGGACAGATCATCTTCGCGTGGCTCCACCGCGACGACGTCCTGCGCTGGACCGACAACATCCTCACCATCGACTGGGACCGCATCACCGACTCCATGGTGGCGTTGTGCGACGTGGTCGAGGCCCTCTACCGTGGCGGCATCGACAGGTCCCGGCTTGCCCAGTGGCTCGCCGCGCATGAGTTCGTCAGCGGCCTGGTCGAGGCACATCCCGCATCCGTGTGGGCGAAGGGCGCCGATGCCCTCCCGCTCGACGGTGAGCCGAAGGAGCTGGTCGACGTGGTGCTGCCCGACGAGTTCCCGCTCAACGTCTTCTACGACGCGCTGCAGCGCAAGCTCGCACCGACGATCGCCGCGACAGCCGGGATCGTGGCGTGACCGCCGCACCGGTCGCGATCATCGCCGGGGCCGGCGGCGCTGGAGCAGCGGCCGCGGCGAGCATGGCCGAGGCCGGCTACTACGTCGTCGTCCTCAACCGGCAGCTCGATGACGCCAAGGCCGTCAGCGATGCTCTCGTCGCTGACGGGCATCCGGCCGAGGCGCACAGTGTCGACCTCCTCGACGCCGATGCGGTTGCGCAGGTGCGAGACGACCTCGTGTCACGGCTCGGGCGCATTGATGTGCTCGTCCACCTGGTCGGTGGCTGGCGCGGCAGCCCGACGCTCGACCGCGCGTCGGTTGACAACTGGATCGCCCTCAGCCCACCGATCGTCGGCACCCTCGCCGTCCTGACAGCAGTGTTCGTCGACGACATTCGCCGAAGCGACGTCGGCCGGGTCTTCATGGTCACCAGCACTGCCGCCGCCAAGCCCACCGGCGGCAACATCGCCTACGCCTCCGCGAAGGCAGCCGCCGAGGCATGGATGCTCGGAGTCGCGCACGTCCTTCGTGACAGCGCCGCCAGCAGCGTGACGGTCGTCGTGAAGGCGCTGCTGACCGACGAGATGACGGCCGCCGAGCCCGAAAAGGCCTGGCCCGGCTACACACATGTGCGGGTCCTCGCCGAGGCAATCGCGGCAGCCAGCACCTCACCGGCAGGGAACGGTTCGCGGCTGGATCTCACTGCGGAATACTCCGGCACATGACATCGACACCGTGGCGTGGTTTCGCCAGCGACAACTACGCCGGCATCCACCCCGAGATCCTCGAGGCGATCACCGCCGCGAACGCCGGACACCAGGTTGCCTATGGGGACGACGACGTCACCGCGGCCCTCAGCGTGGCGATGAAGGGTCACTTCGGCGACAGCGCTGAAGTCTTCCCCGTGTTCAACGGAACCGGCGCAAATGTGGTGGCGCTGCAGGCCATGACGCAGCGCTGGGAAGCCGTCGTCTGCGCCACGTCGGCGCACGTCAACGTCGACGAAGGTGGTGCTCCCGAGAAGGGCGCGGGCCTCAAGCTGTGGACCGTCCCAACCGCTGACGGCAAGCTCACGCCGGAACTCATCGACACGCAGGCGTGGGGCTTCGGCGATGTGCACCGTGCACAGCCCGGTGTCGTGACCATCACGCAGTCCACCGAACTCGGCACGCTGTACTCCGTCGACGAGGTGCGCGCGATCACCGACCACGCACACGGGCTGGGAATGACCGTCCACCTCGATGGTGCCCGCATCTCCAATGCAGCGGCTGCACTCGGTGTCCCGTTCCGCGCCTTCACCACCGATGCCGGAGTCGACGTCGTCTCGTTCGGTGGCACCAAGAACGGCGCGATGATCGGTGAAGCTGTCGTGGTGCTGAACCCCGATGCTGCACCCGGGGTCGACTTCCTGCGCAAGTCCTCGATGCAGCTGGCGAGCAAGATGCGATTCGTCAGCGCGCAGTTGCTGGCCCTCGTCTCCGGTGACCTGTGGCTCCGCAATGCGAGCCATGCGAACGCGATGGCGCACGCACTCGAGCTGCGAGTGCGGGCCATTCCCGGCGTCACCGTCGTGCGCCCGACACAGGCGAACGCGGTGTTCGCGATCCTTCCCTCGGCCGTTACCGAGCGTCTGCAGCAGCGATTCCGCTTCTACACGTGGGATCAGGTCACCGGCGAGGTCCGCTGGATGTGCTCGTGGGACACCACGCCCCAGGACGTCGACGATTTCGCCACCGCCATCGCCGAGGAACTCACGCGCGGCTAGCGCACGACCTGCCTACTCCCCTTCGGCCCACCTGATCGAGTGATCGCCCGCCCTGGCCTGTTCGGCCCGCACGGACTGCTCGTCGGCGACGTTGCGGGCGGTCAGCGCATCGAGATGCCGACCCGAGATTTTCACCGGCCCGGGCGTCGAGTCGACATGGATGCTCGCGAGGTCGAGGGCGCGTTCCCACGGACCCTGCGTCACGCGCACGGACTGCGTGCGCGCATGCGGGATGACCGTGAGCCGTCGGGTGACGCGCCCACTGCGCGCGGCGAAGACCGAGTCGTCCCACGCGACTGCCAGCCGCCGCCATTGGATGGGCGAGCGACGTCGACTACGTTCCGGTGCCTCGTGCCACATCATCCCGTCGACCGCAAGACCGGGCAGGACACGCTGCACCAGGTCCTCCGCCACCGCGCGCGTCGCAACCGGGATCAGTAGTGTCTCCTCCTTGTTGCCGTTGGCATCCTCATGCCCGACACCCGCGATGTTGACCCGAAGGCGCACCCATCCCCACCGACGCCACAGGAACGGCTCGACGAACTCGATCGCCTGCACGCGACCGGGCGGGACGGTGCGGGTCTCGGTCTTGGCAAGCCCGAAGCGCATGCGCAGTCCATCGGGAGACTGAGCGACAGTGAAGTTGAAGTACTTGATGAACTCGGTGATCACGATGAGGATCGGGAGACCACCCGTGATGAGGGCGATCCCCAGTCCGCCCCAGCCACTGCTGAGCACCGTCACGACGACGATGAGAATCGTCAGCAGGAGCAGGCCTGCCGTCACGCTCCGAAGCAGCAATGACACGGCAAGGTCGCGTGGCGTCACCGACGCGATGGGTGCCTCCGGTGCCTCCCCCACATCGTGTCGCAGGCCCGCCGCACGCGCGAGAATCTCGCTGCGTAGCGCACGCGCATCGACGAGTGTCAGGAACTGCAGTTTGAGGCGCGAGTCCTGCGAGCCAGCCACCTCGACTGTGACCTCTGCCATGGAGAAGAAGCGAGCGAACAACGGCTGCGCTACATCGACGCTCTGGAGTCGGCTCAGTTGCAGACGACGCTGCTGCCGAGTGAGGACTCCCGAGTCGACGCGAAAGTCGCCGTCCTCATCGAACCAGTACCAGGTGTTGCGCCAGGCGAGGTACTTCCATGCCGTGACCAGCAGGCCGAAGATCACCGCAAGCCCGACCGCCACCAGCAGGCCGATCGGCCCCAGCTTCTCCACCATTCCGAAGGAGAACCCGATGACGATGATGAAGCCGATCGGCAGGGCACTGACTCCGTGAACGAGGGGAGAGATCGGGTGCACCCGACGGCGGCCCACGTCATCGACCGTGCCCCTGCCCGGCAGGGTCAGGCCAAGGCCCAGATCATCGCCCACATTCGACGGCGATACTCCGGGGTCCGGCAGTGTCACAGTCCGGCCGATCGCTGCTCGCCCCGCCGCGCAAGACGGTCCCGCAGGCCGGCAGCTACGTCGGGCTCGAGTCCGGGGATGCTCGCATCCGTGGTCGCAGCGGCGGTGTGCAGTTGGACCGTGGTGATGCCCATCCACCGGTCGATCGGGCCGGCCTTGACGTCGACGAGCTGCATGCGCCCGTAGGGAACGATGACGAGCCGTCGGAACATGATGCCGCTGCTGACGAGCAGGTCGTCGCCTCGCTCCGCGTACCCGAACGATCGGACGCGTCGACCGATCAGCCACCAGAGCCAGCCGAACACGACGACGGCCGCCGCGAGCGCGGCCCATGCGGCGGCCTGCGGGACATCGGGGATCAGGAACAGCGCAACGACGCCGGCAACGACCAGGATGTAGACCAGCGCGAGGGTCAGCCTTCGTGCAGTGATCATCTTGGTCGAGACCGCGGTCCAGCCGTCCGCGTAGGTGAAGGCATCTTTCGTTCGATCCGCCATATGTCCAGATTAGACCGCTCCGCCCGCCAATACGTTTCTCCCGGATACCGGGAGAAACGGGCAGGATCGGCCGAATCGGGGGCGTTCTTCGCTGTTTGTCCCGGATACCGGGAGAAACGTGAGGGGGCTAGGGGAGGCGAGGGGGTCGGTTCTCGAAGGGGGTCGACAGGACGATCGTCGTCTGCGTGGAGACCTGCGCGGCGGCTCGGATCCTGGCCAGCAGGTCCTCGAGGTCGACAGGCTCCACCACCCGCACCTTCAGGACATACGCAGCCGAGCCGGCCACGGACCAGCATGACTCGATCTCACTGATCCCGATCAGCTTCTCCGGCACATCGTCGGGACTCGCCGGGTCGATAGGCGTCAGCGCGACGAAGGCCGTCAACGGCAGGCCGACCGCGCGGTAGTCGACTTCGGCGCGATAGCCCGTAATGAGACCCCGTTGCTCGAGGCGGCGAACGCGCTGGTGCAGCGCCGAGGTGGACAGTCCGGTCTCGCGGGCGATATCTGCGAGGGACATCCGGCCATCCGCGCACAGCAGCCCGATGATCGTGCGGTCCGTCTCCTCCATGCACCTACCTTCTCAGAGATGACACCATGGGCACTAGCCTGACCACATCCGGGGAGCTCGCAAGATCGGCGGGCTGAGAGGGCGGTCGCTGCCGCCGACCCATGAACCTGAACTGGGTAATGCCAGCGGAGGGAATGGAGTCGAGCATGCGGGCACGTGTCGTCGGGATCATCGCGGCCATCGGAATGCTGGCCCTGGTCACGGGCTGCGGAGGCAGCGCAACAACCTCGGCCACCCCATCGACGCCGACATCGGGCGGCACCGTCCGTCTGCTCACCCACGACTCCTTCGTCATCAGCGAATCACTCCTGGCCGACTTCACCCAGCAGACGGGGATGACGATCGAGGTCATCACCGCCGGCGATGCAGGGACGATGGTGGCGGGTGCCGTGCTCGCCGCGGGTGCACCCACGGCTGACGTCCTCTTCGGTGTCGACAACACTCTCGTCTCGCGCGCCATCGATGCCGGCGTGTTCGCTCCCTACACCGCACCCCAACTTGGCGATGTGCTGCCGGAACTCTCGGCCGACACGGCCGACGGCACTGTCACGCCCATCGACTACGGCGACGTGTGCATCAACATCGACGACGCTGAGTTGGCTGCACGGGGCATCACTGCGCCTACGACTCTCGACGACCTGATCACGCCCGAGTATCGCGATCTGCTCGTCGTCGAAGACCCGGGCACGTCGTCGCCGGGACTCGCGTTCCTCCTATCGACCATTGCGCGCTACGGCGACGGATGGCAGGACTACTGGGCTGCCCTCGCGAACAACGGCGTGCAGGTCGCCGCCTCGTGGACCGATGCGTACATGGGTGACTTCAGCGGCGGGGGCGGCGGTGACCGGCCGCTCGTGGTGTCCTACGCGACGAGTCCGCCGGCCGAGATCGTGTACGCCGCAGACCCCAAGCCAACGTCGCCGTCGACCTCCGTCATGACGGACGGCTGCTACCGGCAGGTCGAGTACGCCGGCGTCCTCGCCGGAGCAGTGAATCCCGAGGCAGCCAAGGCCGTTGTCGACTGGCTGCTGTCCGCGCCGGTGCAGGCCGATGTTCCGCTGTCGATGTTCGTGTTCCCCGCACGCACGGGAACGCCGCTGCCGCAGGTCTTCACCGACTTCGCCGCCACCGTCGAGCAGCCCCTCCAGCTCCCCGCCACGGATGTAGCCGCTGGCCTCACCGGTTGGCTCAGCGACTGGGGCACGGTGATGGGCCGCTGAACACCCCGCGCTGGCTGCCGCTGGCCTGGATCGCGCCCGTCGCCTTCCTGACGGTGTTCCTGGCCTACCCCCTCATCATCCTGATGCGGACGGTCGCTCAGGACACGAGCCCGGGGGACGCCCTGGCGCGACTGTCGTCGGCGTCCATCTGGCAGGTGACCGCGCTCGCCGCTGTTCAGGCGTTGGCGAGCACGGTGCTCGCGGTGGCCGTCGGGCTGCCGATCGCCAACGTCGTCTCGCGCTACCGCTTCCGCGGACGGGCATTCGCGCAGGCCATGGTCACCGTCCCGTTCGTCCTACCGACCGTCGTCGTCGCACTCGCCTTCCGCAGTCTCGTCGGCAGCGGCGTCCCGCAGGGGTTCCTGCTCGTCGTGGTGGCCCATGCCTATGTGAACCTCGCCGTGGTGGCCCGGATCGTCGGCTCCCAGTGGGCCCAGCACGATTCCGACTACGAGAACGTCGCTCGCACCCTCGGCGCCTCCCGATGGCGGGCATTCGTCGACATCACCCTGCCGAGCCTGCGCCCAGCCATCGCGTCGAGTGCCGCTGTCGTCTTCGTGTTCTCCTTCACCTCCCTCGGCATCGTCCTGCTGCTCGGTGACACCAGCACCAGGACGCTGGAGTCCCAGATCCTGCGCCAGACATCGATTCTGCTCGACTTCCCCGGCGCTGCCGCGACAGCGATCGTGCAACTCGTTCTCGTCTCGGGCGTGCTTGTCGCCGGCGTGGTTGCCGGGCGCCACTCCCCCACACGGCGCATGCGTCCGGTCGACCTGCGAACCCTTCCGGCATCCGTCATGGCACGCAGCGCTGTGCGGGCAACGGTCGTCGCGGCATACGTCATCGTGCTGGCCCCTGTCCTCGCCCTCGTCGCGAGTTCGCTGCGCGTCAGCGGACGCTGGCAACTCGACTGGTGGCAGTCCATCGGCGAGATCGATGCAGGCACGACGCGCATCGGATCGCCCCTCGCAGCCCTCGGCACATCCATCGGCTTTGCGGCGGTGACGGCTCTCGTCGCCGGCGTCATCGGCGGACTGGCCGCGATCGCCGTCGTCGCACCGGGGCGAACACGTCTGGTCGCGCTCGTCGCGATGGTGCCGCTCGGAGTCTCATCGGCCACCCTCGGGCTGGGCATCCTGCTCGCCTTCGGTCGCCCACCGCTGGACCTCCGGGCGACCGGGCTCCTCATCCCCATCACGCATGCGCTCGTCGCCGTGCCTCTGGTCGTCGCCGTCATCGCACCCGCGCTTCGCGGAACGGACCGACGCACCGTCGCCGTCGCAGCATCACTCGGCGCCAGACCGACGCGCGCGTTCCTGACGACCTACGGTCCGGTGCTGCGCGTCGTGATGCTTGCCTCCGCTGGGCTCGCGGCCGCCGTGTCACTCGGCGAGTTCGGCGCGGCCTCCTTCCTGACCCGCGCGGGCGCGCCCACCGTCCCCGTGCAGATCGTGCGCCTGCTCAGCCGGCCCGGCGAGCAGTCGTACGGTGCCGCGGCCGTCCTTGCGGTCGTTCTCGTGGCACTCACTCTGGCGATGGTGCTCCTCATCGACCGACTCGGCATGACACGCACGCGGAGACCGGCATGACCGCGCCGCGCCTGGGGACCCGCGGTCTCGCCCTCGGCTACGACGGTGCCGTCTTCGCAACGGGCATCGACCTGACGGTGCAGAGCGGCGAGATCCTTGCCATTCTCGGGCCCAGCGGCAGCGGCAAGTCGACACTGCTCGGCACGATCGCCGGCGTCGTCCCCGCGATGGGCGGGCGCATCACCGTCGACGGAATCGACGTGACCGACACACCCATCCATCGACGCGGGATCGGCCTGATCTTCCAGGATGCCCTGCTGTTCGCCCACCTCTCTGTGAGGGACAACGTCGCCTACGGGTTGCGACGGCATGGGATGGGCAAGGACGCGGCGCGGACGCGGGCCGTCGAACTGCTCGACTGGGTGGGCCTGGCCGACCACGGCAGCCGCAGCGTCGACGAACTGAGCGGCGGGCAGGCGCAGCGGGTCGCCCTGGCCCGCGCCCTGGCGCCGAAGCCCTCCGTGCTGCTCCTGGACGAGCCATTCAGCGCCCTCGACCAGGACCTGCGTCAGCGGCTGGCGACCGAGGTTTCGGCCATGCTGAGGCACGAGGGGCTGGCGGCAGTCCATGTGACTCACGATGCGGCAGAGGCAGCGGCGATAGCTGATCGTGTGCTGACAATGACCGAAATCACGCCCTGATTCGACCGCCCTTCGGCAACCTGACTCCGCTACCGTCCCCCAGAACAGGGCAGCGGGGGCGGCCCTTCCCCTATGGAGGCCCAGATGATCAGGACCGTCAGGATTCGCCACATCACCCTCACTGCGATCGCGTTAGGCGCCGTTGTCCTCGGGACGGCCCCGGTCGCCCTGGCCGCACCCGGCGACTGGACGCAGGTCTCCCAGACGACGAATGCCGCGCAGTACCCACGGATCAGCAACACGGCCGAGCCCACGATCGCCCGGTTCGGCAGTTCGCTGCAGGTGCTGTGGACCCAGGGGATGTCATCGAGCAAGGAGAGCTACCTCACGGCAATCCTCGACGCACGCGGTCACGTCACCACCCCCGCCAGCGTCGCGATCGCCGACTGGAACGGCCTGACAGCTGACCCGACTCTCACCACCGTTGCCGGACAGCGTTTCCTGTCCTTCAGCGGGTTGAACCCCGGCCGCACCGGTGCCCAGTACTTCGCGACGTCCGGTGACGGCCTCTCGTGGGGGGTCTCCGACGGCTCGATGTCGGCCACGCAGTCCGCCTACGCCGGCTATGGCAGTGACCTCACCGACAATGCCGGGACGCCGGTGTGGGTTGGCAATCCCGGCAGCACCGCTGGTGTCACCTGGCATGTCGGCACCTCGTCGAACCCCGCTCCCGCGGGCTCGGATGGCGTGTTCGCGCTGTCCGGCTGCTGCGCCTACAACGCAGCGGTCGCTCGCGACCAGGCGAGCGGCGCCGTCTACACCGCGTTCTACAGCAACGCCAGCTCCCCCGTCGAGAAGGGCATCCAGATCGGCCAGATCCTCCCGGCGCAAGGTGCCTTCAGCCAGGCGCCCGGCTCGGTCACGACGAACGACTACGGCACCAACTCCACCGATCCCGGCCAGCGGGTCGCGATGGCCGCGCGCGCGGGAGGTGGCGTGTACGTCGCCTACAAGATCGGCTACCCGTCGACCAAGACCATCCGCATCCTGCGGGTCGACAACGGCGCCACTCTCGACTTCCCGGTGTCCGGCAACGTCCGCAGCGTCAGCATGGGCGCCGATCCGGCCGGGCGCATCTGGGTGTCGTGGAACCAGGACAGCAAGATGCGTGCCGTGCACACCAACAAGGCCGGCACGGTTCTCGGCTCAATCGGCACGTGGGGCGCGCCACGCGGAACCGAGACGATGTGGAAGACAACGGTCAACGGCAGTGAGAGCGGAGCCGACATCGTCGTGACCGCGACCACCTCGTCGGCCATCAATGCGTGGCACACGCAGATCGAGCGCACCCTCACCGTCAAGGCGGGTGCAGCGCGACATGGCTCCGGTGTGAAGTTCACGGTCACCGATGCGGGCGATCCGGTCTCGGGTGCGACCGTGCGGTTCGGCAGCCGCACCGGCCGCACCAATGGTGCTGGCAAGGTGACGATCACCGCGCCCGGCTCCGGCCGCGTCAAGGCGACCGCCAAGAAGGGCGGCTACAACCTCGGCGCCACGGTCGTCGCCGTCCGCTAACTGACCAAGGCATGCCTTACCGACGCTTTACCTTGCATGGGTGCCGATTTCACCCATGACCTCATAACGTCTCCAGTGCCGGATCGACCACCCGATCCGGCACTGGAGGAGGAATCATGAAGCGCACGACTACACAGTCCGCCATCCGCATCGCACTGGTCACCGGTGTCGTCGCAGCGGCCCTCACCATCGGCGTCGCACCCGCCATGGCATCGGGTTCCGACGACTCGGCAGTCCCGAACGTGTCGATGAACGACGATGGCCCCAACCACGACCTCAACGACGACCACGGGATCGACGGCGTCACCCACGATCTGAACGATGACCACGGCGTCGACGGTCCCGGGCACGATCTGAACGATGACCACGGCATCCACGTGGTCAGCCCCGTTGTTGCCGTCACCCCGGCCCCGGCTGCGGCCCTGCCCGCAGTGGCGAGCCTCTCGAGCGATGACGACATCGATGGCGATGGCCTCTCCGACGACAGCGTCAACGAGCTCGACATCGATGGCGATGGCCTCCTCAACGCCAGCGACCGCAATATCGACGGCGACAGGAAACTGAACAAGGACGACAAGGACATGGACGGCGACGGCATCCGCAACGCCGCCGACGACTCTCCTCGAGGCACCCTGTAATCCCAGCTGCCCCCCGCTCCTGAGGGCCGTGACTCCATTCCCCCGTGAGTCACGGCCCTCAGGGCTGTCCGACCAGACTTGCTAGGGTTCCGCGGTGACCACGACAGCCGCCAGCCCCGCCGATTCCCGTCGCCGCGTCCTCACCGGACGCTGGCGCCTCATGGCGGCCAGTGCCCTGATGCTGTTCGTGCAATTGGCCCTCATCCGCTGGTCCGGCGCCAACCTCATCCATCTGTCCTACTTCTCCAACCTGATCCTGCTGGCCTCGTTCCTCGGCATCGGCCTGGGCTTCCTGCGCTCGCGTTACCAGCGCGATATGGGCCGCTACGCGCCTATCGGCCTGCTGATCGTCGTCCTGTTCATCACCTTCTTTCCCGCCACGATCGAGGTCGGCGGGAAGGACCTGATCTTCTTCACCGAGGTCACCCCGTCCGGACTGCCCTCGTGGGTCACCCTGCCCCTCGTCTTCATCGTCATCGCCATCACGATGACGATGCTTGGCGAGATCACCGGCCGAGCCTTCCGTGAGTTCGCAGCACTCGATGCCTACCGCTGGGACATCGTCGGGTCTATCGCGGGCACGCTGCTCTTCACGCTGATCTCGTTCCTGCGCGCACCGTCCTGGATCTGGCCGGTCGTCACCCTCGTCGCCTTGTGGGCGCTCTACGGCAAGGCCTTGCCCTGGGTGTCGCGCATCGCGATGGTCATCGTGATCGGGGCCCTCGTCTTCGAGTCCCTGAGCGCTGGCGTGTCGTGGTCGCCGTACTACAAGGTCAACACAACGACATACAACGTCGGCACCACGCAGGAGTACACGCACATCCAGGTCAACGGGATCCCCCATCAGAACGTCATGGACGTCAACGAGCGACTCAAGTTCGAAGCGGTCTACGGCAAGCCGTACGAACGCGCGATCGACAACCCGCTCAACAATGTGCTGATCGTCGGAGCCGGAACCGGCACCGACGTCGCCCTCGCACTGGAGAAGGGCGCCAAGCACGTCGACGCGGTCGAGATCGATCCGCGCATCCAGCAGATCGGCCAGCAGGTCAATCCGAACAAGCCCTACGACGATCCGCGCGTCACTGTCCACCTGAATGACGGCCGCGCATTCCTGTCGGGCAACAACGACAAGTACGACCTCATCCTCTTCGCACTGCCGGACT
>CAIVQM010000256.1 GCA_903908025.1 uncultured bacterium | reverse complement strand
TGTAAAAGGCGCGAGTCTCGTAGTACGAATCGAGTACCTCCTGCTCGCTGATGTGGTTGGCGATCGTGGGGCTCGGCACTCCCTGCGGGACGATCTGACGGTTCCAGTTCTCACCCTTGATGACGTCGTACTGGGTGTTCTCGTCGCCGAGCCACTCCATCATCTGCGGGTGCGTGGCCAGCGAGTGGAAGCCCTCGATGAAGGCCTCACCCGCGACCTTCCAGTTGCAGTTCACGACGCCGCCGAAGTGCGAGTACACGACCCGGTCGGTGTAGTCCCATCGGTCCCAGTCATTCAGCATCGAGCCGAGGAAGTCCGACAGCGGCTCGGCGTCAGGATCCATGTTGATGAAGACGAAGCCGTTCCAGACCTCGACCTTGGCCTCCGGCAGGCTGAACTCCGCCGGATCGACCTGCGGGAAGTCCCAGGCGCACGGCAGGTTCTTCAGGGACCCGTCGATGTTCCAGGAGAAACCGTGGAACGGGCAGCGGATCTCGCTGACCCGGCCACCTTCCTGCCGCAGGGCGCGTCCACGGTGCAGGCAGGCGTTGTACAGGGCCTTGATCTCACCCTCGGCCGTACGCATGATGATGAGCTTGTCGTCGGCGATGTCATAGGTGATGTGGTCACCCGCCTCGGGAATGTGATCCTCGCGGCAGACGAACTGCCACACCTTGCGCCAGACCTTCTCCACCTCGCGGTCATGGAAGTCACGCGAGATGTACCGCTCGACATCCAGGTCGCCCGTGCCGAGGTCCTCGTTGATGTCATACCGCAGAGCGGCCGGCACCGGACGGGCATCGTTGTCCAGATACTGCTGGACGCTGGTGCCGGCCGATCGCGGGGACGGCGGCTCGGTGGATGCGCGCTGGGTGGAGGGGATGGTCACGGTGCTGGGCTCCTCACGAAGGGATCCTCGGATTCTGCCCGAGTAGATACTGAACGTCAAGTAAAGATACTTGGGAAGAAGTGAGGGCCCGGTCCGATTGGACCGGGCCCTCGACTTCCGTGCTGGACGGGACTAACTACATGCCCCAGACCTTCTTGAACTGAGCCTCGAAGTCCTTGACACCGAGGTAGTCACCCTGCGCCGTGAGCGGTGCAATGCCGATGTTCTTCTGGGTCAGGATCTGCGTGGGCAGGTCCGCCTTGGAGAACGGGGTCTTCGTGAAGTAGCGCGCGAAGCTGTCGATGACGCTGTAGCCGACGATCGGCAGCGAGTAGGCAGTCCAGGCGTTCGTGGTCTTGTTCTTGAGCGTCTGGATGGCATCCTTGCCAGCGGTGAGGCCACCGATGATGGGTGCCGAGCCCGGCTTGGCGCCGACGGTGAACAGACCCTGCGGAACGCCGATGAAGAAGTCACCGAGGTCCGAGGTCACCGCGTTGGTGCCCGGGTTCGCCTTGTAGACGTTGCCGACCTGAGCCGGGACGCCCGTGGCGAAGTCCAGCTCGTTGAAGGCGGTCTTCGAAGCCGGGTTCAGCTTCTTGATGTAGGCCGCGTAGGCGGTGTCGAAGCGACGCAGGATCGGGTACACGGAGATACCGAACATCTGCACGTTCGGGGTGCCCTTGACGTTGGCCACCGTGAAGGCCGCGATCATCTGGCCCCACAGGTCCAGCATCTTCGGACCCGCGATGTGCGTGTCGAGGAGACCGCTGCCCGGACGGCTCATGCAAGCCGAGCAGACGATCGCGATGCCCTTGGCGCCGGCCTGCTTGTACAGGTCGCCGTAGGAATCGGACTCCATGCCGGAGACGGCGATGCCGTCGGGCTTCTTGGCGATGGCCTGCTGAAGCGCCTTGCGCTGGCCCTCGAGGGTGTTCTCGGCCTGAAGGGCCTCCATCTTCCAGCCGAGCACCTTGCCACCCTGAACGGTGTACTTGTTCAGCGTCAGCGCAGCATCAGTGGAGTTGGTGATGGTGATGATGTACTTGCCCTTGGGGATCGGCTTCGTGATGGGGATCAAGTTGCCGATCGAGGTGGGGGTCTTCGAGTACTTGGCGACGATCGCCTTGGCGACGGACACGCCGTCAGCTGCCTGAGCGGCGGGCGCGAGGCCAACCACGGTCATGGAGGCAGTCGCGATGAGGGCGACTGCTGCGATGGACTTGCGCATGGATCTCTCTTCCGGTCGAGGGCCTGATGAACCCGAGCCACGCAAAAGTACATGCACGTCCTAGGAATTGGAAGTGTTTTCCATTTCTTTCTGATCTCTTTTCTTGCTTGCCATGAGGAATCCCCCTATGACTGTCATTCAACTCGCCAATAGAAACTGGAGTTGGCGTTGTGATAGTCCGAAAACCGGTCGGGCCCCGGTCATGATGACCGGGGCCCGACGATGGAGCGTTGTGCGTGACTACTTGACTCCCCACAGGGCCTTGAACTGGTCCTGGTAGTCGGCGATGCCGATGTAGTTGCCGTTCGCGTCCAGGGCAGCGTCGGCAACCGTGGCCGCGGTCAGCAGCTGGCTGGGCAGGGGGCCCGTGGCCGGCTCGCCGCCCCCGATGAGGCGAGCGAACTGGTCGATGACGCGCCAGGCCATCACCGGCTGGGGGATCCCGATCCACGCCTGGAGTGCTGCGGCCTGTTCAGGCGTGCGGCCCGCGACGGCTCCTTCGTCAGCGGCAGCGGCATCGGCCGACGCAGATGCTGCGGCCGAGGGTGCCGGGGCCGCACCACCCAGCGACTTGAGGGCTTCGATATCCCCCGCGGCTGCGCCTCGCCCGATCAGGGCCACAGGCGACAGGAGCATGGGGTCGGTTGCCAGACCGTCAGCGACTCCACCCGAGAGAGCGCCGGTGTCGAGCAGCGCCCAGGCGCCGAGGCTCGTCGACATCTCCCCGACCACGAAGGCCGCGACCGCCGCCGGATCGGCGAGGTCCACCATCATGGGGTCGACGATGGATTCGGTAGCCGAGCAGTTGCGGCACTGGTTGAGCAAGCTGGTGCTGAACTCCAGGTTGAAGTCAGCCACGGCCCCGCCCAGCACGGAGAAGTACTGGACTCCGGCATCCTCGCCCTCGTACTGGTTCTCGATGACGTAGGACGCCAGGACGTCGCCCCAGGCCATGTTCTGCTCCGTGCCGTCGATGCTGGTGTTGATCCCGCTCGTGGACTCACCGGAGCAACCGGTGCAGACGACCGGGATGCCAGCCGTCTCAGCGGCGGGGAGGTTCGCGGCAAGAGCGTCGGCGAACTCTCCGGTGATGTGAATGCCCGCTGGCTTCTTGGCCACGGCATCGTCGAATGCTGTCCCTGCCGCGGCGGGATCGGCCGGGTCAACCGTGACCGACTCGACAGTCCAGCCGAGCGCGCTGGCCGCCTCGGACAGGCCGGTCTCGAAGACAGCCTCGAACTCCGATCCGTCGGTCAGGCTGATGATCGATGCTCCCGCAGCCGGGGCAGCCGGCAGCGGCGCATCCACGCCGATGGAGGTCGGCGCAGCGAGCGCATCCGTCATCGCCGCCTGGTCGGCCGCAGCCGAGGCCGCCGCGGATGCGTCGATCACCTCGCCACCAGCACCACCATTGAAGTTGGGGTCATCGGCAGGCATGGCGCACGCAGCCAGGACGAGGACCGATGCCGTGAGCACCGTTGCGACGAGGGACTTGCGCATGGATCCGCCTTCCAGGCGACGACAGGGTGGTCAGGCATCCGCAATATACATGCACGTCCAACCATTTGGGCTGGGCCCTTGATCACTCTTTGATCACGCCTCAGAACGCAGCGGGCGATTCCGCAGTAGAGTTACTGTTCGTCCAGTAAGGAAAGACGCTCCGTGGCCACGGCGCCCGGAGCGCCCGTCAGACCGGAGCCACATGTCCCGCGACCTGCCACTCGCCACGCTCGACCGCGATGAGCTCACCGAGCTGCGGGAGACCGTGCGCGCCGCGGCCACTGAGGCCGGCTACCCCGCCCGCGTCCGCGAGCTCGAGGAATCCGATACCGGGCTCGACACCGACCTCTGGAACGTCCTCGCCCAGGACATCGGCCTCGCTGGCGTGGGACTTCCGGAGTCCGCCGGCGGACTCGGTGGGCTCGCTGAGGTGCTCGCCGTGGTGGAGGAGCTCGGGGCCACTCTCGCGCCCGTGCCGTTCGTGAC
>CAIVQM010000255.1 GCA_903908025.1 uncultured bacterium | reverse complement strand
GGCGGTCGCGTCGGTTGACGACGCCCTCCCTCTGCCGCTCACGCCATAGGCTCCCTTGACCCCGAGCGCTCGCAGGTAGTTGGCCACCGCGCGAGCACGAGCGGTCGACAGCACGTCGTCATTGCTGGTGCCGCCACCCGGCTGGACGAAGCCGACGATGCGTGTCGACACCACGTCCGTGCCCGTCCTCGCGACGAGTGCGCGCAGCCTCGCCGTGGCCGCGGTGGTCAAGGCCGCGCTGCCCTTCGCGAAGTACACCGGTGCAACGGAACTGGTCGTGATCTTCACTTGCGCAGTCGACTTCACCACGATGCCGAGACTCAGGCTGCGCACCGCTCCATCGGGTGCGTAGCCATTCACCTGGAGGGTGGTCACTCCCGCAGCAACACCGGCGGGAATCGGCACCGATCCGCGGTAGGCGCCGTTCGCATCGGTGACGAGCTCCCCAAGGAAGGTGCCCGGAAGCAGGTAGAACTTCACCGGCGACGAGGCCTTGAATCCCGCACCGGTCGAAACGGCGACCGGCTGGACCTTGACCGTCTTGCCCTGGCCCGATCGCGTGACCTGCTGCGACTGCAGGATCAGCACCTGCGTGCCGGTCAGGCCGAGCGGATCTCTTTGATCACCACGGCCCTCCAGCCGCATGTCCAAGCCTGCCCCCGTGATGACCAGCGCGACAGGATCGGACTTCGCATTGGCTCTCACGCTGACGGGCACGGACTGACCATCAGCGATGAGCAGCGAGCCCCCGCCGGGCAGTCCCCCGGCCGGGAGGAGGCCGGATGCGCTCGTTGTGCCGCCGCCGACGAGTGGATCCAGTGGGTCGATCGGCGTCGCCAGCGCGCTGGCACCCGCGCTCGAGCCCACGGCATTGACTGCCACAACGGTCACGTTGTAGGTCGTTCCGTTCGTGAGTCCCAGGATCGTGCACGACAGCGCGGTCGTGGTGCAGGTCGCCCCGCCAGGTGATGCCGTCGCGATGAAGCCCGTGACCGCTGACCCACCGTCACTCGACGGAGCACTCCAACTCGTGGTGACCGACCCGTTGCCTGCAACCGCGGCCACCGAAGCCGGAGCCCCCGGAGCCGTCGTCGTCACCGGCGCTGCGGTTGCACCGCCATCGGCTGGCGTCGGTGCCGGTGCCGGCGGTGTCACCGGTGCGTCGAGGATGAAGAGGCCGTATCCCGTGCTGCCGTCATCCGAATAGCTTGTCCACGCCATGTCCGCCGTGGCCGAACTCGATGCCAGCCCGACACTCAAGTTTGCGGCACCCTGGCTGTCGTTGGTGGCGACCTCGGTGGAGATGAGCTCGGGGGCGCTGAGCGCACCGGAAGTCGGCGTGTAGCTGGACGACCAGATGGCACTGTTCGTGACACCGTTCTCCATGGCATACATGACGTTGAGGCCATCACCGACAACTGCTGAGATCGCAACACTGCTCAGCGTGCCCGTACCGGGCACCACAGTCGTGGGGCCCGACCAGCCGGAGCCCCCGTTCACCACACTCTGCACTGGCCGTACGGACCCCGTCCCCTTCGTGTTCTGGTACACCAATGCCAACGCCCCGCTCGACGACACGGAAAGCACCGCCGACTCACTGAACGAAGCGCCTGTCGCGATCGTGTCGGCGGTGGCTGGCCATGCCCCTGAGGCGTAACGGGAGAGGTACATGTGGCCCGCCGCGTACGGGGCCCCGCTGAAGGCCGCGAGGACATCACCGCCGACTCCGCCTGGCCCGTTGGCGAGGACGATTCCGCTGTCGCTATCGAAGTCGAGGGGCGCCGAGATCGGCAGGGCGGCGCTCGGGATCCCGGCGGTCACGGAGATCGCCATCGGGGCGATGACAGAGGAGTTCGTTCCGGCGAACCCGACCCAGCTGGTGCCAGCGGAATCCACGACCACAGACGGTGCCATATAGGCGCCCGGGGCGAGCGACGCATTGAGGGCCACGGGGGTGCCGACGATGCCGGCGGTGGTCACGACGAGGAACTGCATCGCATATAGCCGGTCCGCCCAGGCAACGGAGATCGAGCCATTCGGCGCCTGGGCAAACCCGGGGAGTGCTCGCGGAAGATCCGTCGCGATCGGTTCATAGTCAGGCGTCGACCAGGCGCTGCCATTGAAGGCGGATGAGCCGAGGTACCGGATACCACTGCCATTCGACCCCTGGGCCATCCACGTCGCGACCACACCACCGACGGTGTTCCAAATGCGCACGGTATTGCCCGCCACGGACTTCGTGCCATCGAAAGCGGACGATGGGTCCCCGACAATCCAGGTGGGCCCAGTGGCCGGCGAACTGCCGACCCACGCGGCCAGCCCGTTGCCGTTGCCCGAACCGGAATTCCGTCCGGCGGCCACAACGACCCGCTGCCCTGAGGGCAGGTAGCCGATCTTCGGGTACCACGCCCCGCCCTGGGACACGAGTTCGCTGTTCGCACTCGACCAGGTATTCGCTGTCACGGCGAACGCCGGACCCGCTACGAGCAGCGACGCCCCGAGGGCAACAGCGCTGAGCAGCGCCAGACCCGCAGTCGAGATGCGCGCCTGCTTGCCCAACCCACGATGACCTGTCCCCGCGATGAGTCCCATGTGATCCCCAATGCCCCTCCGCCCTCGGTGGGGCGGACTGTGAGCCGGAATCTACCATCAATAGTCACTCTGACTATCCAATGGTAGATTGGCGCGCGTGCGCACAGGCCGCGACAGCGCTGAAAGCCGGCTGGTGTCTCCTGCCGCGGTGGATCCGGTGGATCCTAGGATCGCCCCCATGAGGGAAACCGCGCGGCCGACCGGCGGCAGCGCTCGGGGGATGCGCAACACCACGGCCATGCTTGACGCGGCACTGCACATCCTTGCCGAGACCGGCTGGGCGGGCCTGTCGATAACCGCCACGGCCGAGCGAATGGGGACGTCGATTCGGCCGGTGCGCAGTCGTGTCCCGGATCGAGGTGCCCTCGTTGCCACGGTCTGGCGACAACGGCTGGAGAGCGACCTGCTCGAAGCGCTGACGCAGATCCTCGCTGCGGTGAGCGCTGGCGACGCCCCGGCTATCGCGCAAGCGCTCACCGGGCTGCGAACCAATGACAACCAGCACTCCGCCCTGGCCGAGACACTGATCGTCGCTAGATACGATCCCGCTGTTCGGGAGGCGGTAGACGGGAGCCTGGGGGAATTCGTTCGCGCGCGGACGACACCCCGCGGCCGCGTCACGGCGCCGGATGCGGCACGCGCCAGCTACGTCATTCAGCTCGGGCTGGGGCTCCAGCTCGCCTCGCGCTTCCCTCGGATGCAGGCCGATCTGTCCGTCCCCCTGGCGGAGGTCGCTGCCGCGCTGTGCAGAGATACTGACCCGACCGCGCTCCCCACCCTTTCTGCAACGCATATCGACGAGTTCCCGGTACTGGCACCTGACGATCCGATTCTGGAGGAGGTACTGCGCGCAACGCTCACGCTCGTCAGCGAGAAGGGCTACGAGGGCGCGACAGTCGTCGACATTGCGGCAAGCGCTGACGTCACCGAGGGCTTCGTCTTCGGCCGCTATGACAGCAAGCGGGCCTTGCTGGCCGACGCCTTGAGTCGGCAGCAGGACGCGGGCTGGGCACTCAACGCGGCATTTGTCGAGTCCGTGACCGCGCAGACGACGTCCGGCATTACGGCGGCAGTACTGATGCGAGAGATTCTCAAGCCTGGCCGCGATCTCGGCCGGGATATGGCCCTCGAGCTGCTCCGCCTGTCCTGGCACGATGCGGCAATGCTCGAGGAGACCTTTCGATCGATGGACGCCGCCGACACCAGCGGCGGCACCGATCCCAGGTTCAGCCTCGACTCGGCTCTGGACTTCGGGACCTACCTACTCCCGCGACTGGCCCCAGCTTCTTGGACCTTGCCGATGGACGTGGTGACGGTGCCCCTCCAGCTCCTGCGTGACGGCAGCGCTTGAGGCTTACGCGTCGCGCAACTCCCCCATCACGACCGTCGTCCACTGGCTGCTGCGGCTGAGTGGATGCGGGCTCGGATTCGAGCTCAGCAGGCCTGCGAGCAACGAATGAGCCACGGGGCCGCCGAGCCGCGATCCCCATCTGTGGCCAATCCCAACCCAGGAACACACGGCTGCACCACCCCATGCGCATGATGCCGGCGATGGCACCACCCTCGTCAGACGCCATGAACGGGATCAGCTCAAGTCGACGAACCTCAGGTCGCCTCGGTACTGCAGCAGCAGTGCCACCGTCGCGGTCCAGCCGGTCTGATGGCTGGCCCCGACCCCGTGCCCGTCATCGCCGTCGAAGTACTCGTAGAACGGGACAAGGTCACGCCAGTGCGGGTCGGTCTGGAAGTAGTCGTTGGCGCCGAACACCGGCCTGCGGCCCGTGTCATCGCGCAGGAAGATGGCCGCCAGTCGGGCAGCGACGTCGTCTGCCGCCTCGCCGATAGTCACGGCATGGTCAGTGCCCGTCGGATCGTCGATGGTGACCGTGTCACCGAGGAACCGGGCGTAGGTGTTGAGCGACTGCACCAGAAGGAAGTTCATCGGGAACCAGATCGGCCCACGCCAGTTGGAGTTGCCGCCGAACATTCGATTCCCGGACTCGGCCGGTTCGTAGCCGACGCGGTACTGCTCATTCCCGACGTTGTAGGTGTAGGGCTCATCCAGGTGCTGCCGTGACAGCGAGCGGATGCCGAACGGTGACAGGAACTGCGCGGGGTCGAGCACCCGCTCGAGGATCCTGACGAGACGGTCCTCGTGGACGACCCCGACCATGCGGTGGGTGCCGTCCCCACCCGAGACCCGCAGGCGCACCGAGCCGGGTGGCGCGTTGTATGCCGTGAGCAGGGCCTTCATCTGGGAGTCGATGGCCGACAGCTCGCCGTGAGCCGTCAAGGGGATCGAGATCGAGGCGAAGAGCGGCACGAGTGACTGCATCGAGAAGACCTCGAGTGACGTCGAATTCCCGTCCGGCAACGCGACGACGTCGTGGTAGAACCCGGTGGATTCGTTCCAGAGGCTGACGTTCCCCGAACCCAACTCCAGGGCATTGGCGATGAGCCAGGCATCCCACACCCAGCGGCCGAACATCCGGTCGTAGCCCGGTTCGTGGCGAGCCAACTCGACCGTCATCTCAAGCATCTGCAGCAGCATCGTCGCGACCCACGACGTGCCATCGACCTGAGCCAGGGTGCCACCCGTGGGCAGCGGCTGATCGCGATCGAAGACCCCGATGTTGTCCATGCCGAGGAACCCACCCCCGAAGATGCCCCGCTTCGACTCGTCCTGCTGGTTCAGCCACCACATGACATCGAGGGTGACGGAGCGGTACGCCGACGAAAGGAAGTCCAGGTCGCCGGTGCCCTTCGCCCGCCGATCGAGCTGATAGACCTGCCACGCCGCCCATGCGTGCACCGGCGGATTCGTGTCGCCGAGGTTCCACTCGTAGGCGGGAATCTGCCCGTGCGGATGCTGGTACATCGATGACAGCAGGAGCAGCACCTGCTCCTTGGCGAAGTCGGGGTCGACCATGGCCATCGTCACGCAGTGGAAGCCGAGGTCCCACGCCGCGTACCACGGGTACTCCCACGCGTCGGGCATGAGGATGATGTCCCGGTTGACGAGGTGCTGCCAGTCGGCGTTGCGACCGGACCACCTCTCATCGGGGGGCGCGGGCTGGGTCGGATCTCCCTGCAGCCATCGACGAACCTCGAAGTGGTAGTACTGCTTGCACCACAGGAGACCCGCGAGGGCCTGGCGCTGCACCAGACGCTGGTCGTCGTCGAGGCTCGGGTCCGCCAGGGCGCCGTAGAACGCATCCGCCTCGGCGCGACGAGCGGCGAGGACCTCCTCCGCATCGTCGAATGGGAGCCTGAGGTCCGCCGGTGCAAAACGGAGCGTGATCGTCATCGACGAACCGGCCGGCAGCGTGGTCGATACATGTGCGGCGGCCTTGCTGCCCTCCGAACGGTCCACCGCGGACGCGTCACCGTGGACGACGAAGTCTCCGATGCCGTCCTTGCTGTGAGCCGACTCGTTCGTCGATCCGAACAGGCGCTCGCTATTGGTCTCGTTCTCGCAGAACAGCAGCTCCGCGCCATCCCCCACGGAACTCGTGACATAAAGCCAGCGATCCCCGATGGCTGGGTGGGTGGTGTGGGCCACACCGTCACGAACCTTCGTGATGCGCGGCGCCGTGCCGCCCGTCTCCCAGGACCAGGTGTTGCGGTACCACAGGTGCGGCAGCACGTGGATGGGCGCGGCGTCGGGGCCCCGGTTGGTGACCGTGATGCGGCAGATCAGGTCCTCGGGTGACGCCTTGGCGTACTCGACCAGGACGTCGAAGTAGCGGTTCTCCCGCCACTGCGACTCCAGTGCGTCGAAGAGCTCGTACTCCCCCTGATCCTGCCCCCGCGAGCCGTTCACCGCGACAAGGTCCGCGTAGGGGAAGGCCGCCTGCGGGTACTTGTAGACCATGCTCGCGTAAGCATGGGTTGGCAGGTTGTCGGTGTAGAACCAGTAGTCCTTGACATCCTCGCCGTGGTTCCCCTGCATGTTCGCCAGGCCGAATGGACGCTCCTTGAGGATGTCGTCCGCCCCGTTCCACAGGGACAGGCCCAGACAGATGGTCTGGTCCCGGTCGCACCAGCCCGCGAGCCCGTCCTCGTTCCAGCGGTATGCCCGGCTGCGTGCCTGCTCGAACGGCAGGTAGTTCCACGCGTCGCCGTCGGCGCTGTAGTCCTCGCGCACCGTGCCCCACGCGCGCTCACTCAGATAGGTGCCCCACCGGCGCCAGTCGGCACCTCCCGACCGAACCTCGGCCAGTCGGTCGTCCTCGGCGGTCGCCATCAGGAATTCCCCTTCATCGGTTTCAGATCCGCTCTCAGAACAGGACGGTGGCGAACGCACCGCGTTCGCCGAACCCCACTGTGCGGTATGCCTTTCGCGCGGCCGTGTTGTACGAGTTGACGTAGAGCGACACGGTCGGGGCGATCTGCGCGCGGGCCATCGTCACGACCGACGCCATGCCGGAGATCGAGTGACCCCGACCGCGGTAGGCGGGATCGACCCACACCCCCTGCACCTGGCAGACATCCTGTGCCACGGCGCCCACCTCGGCTTTGAACACCACGACGTCATTCTCGATCCGCACGAAGGACCG